>JBGTMJ010000001.1:0-7726 GCA_041743655.1 Saccharimonadales bacterium (SeqCode)
TCCCGGCACCGTAGGAGCATCAGCTGTACCACCTAAATGGTTGGTTAAACGTAGCTTACCTTTAGTAGTGGCATCAGCGTCAGGTGTACCACCACCAGCTACTCCATCTACATAGGTCTTGTTGGTAGCATCAGTACCACTGACAGGTGTAGGTACAATGGGTGGGCTGGAGAAGGTCTTCACGCCTGCAACTGTTTCAGCTCCGGTATTGTGTACGACGGCAGTGTCAGTAGCTTTGCTAGCCAGTCCTGGAACAGTTGGTGCATCAGCCGTACCAGCTAGATCGTTGGTTAAGCGTAGCTTACCCTTGGTAGTAGCATCAGCGTCAGGTGTGCTGCCACTCCCAGCTACTCCGTCTACATAGGTCTTGTTGGCTGCATCAGTGCCAGCAGCTGGTGTAGGAACAATGGGAGGACTTGAGAAGGTCTTAACTCCAGCTACTGTCTCAGTGCCAGTGTTGTGGACGACGGTGGTGTCATTGGCTTTGGTACTGATCGTGCCAGTGGTTTTGAGTGAGCCATCAGCGTTATGTTCTATGGCTAAGAAATCGTTGAGGATAGTTCCCCAGGTGTTGTCATCACCACCGGGTTGAGGGAGACGAGGCATTAGTTTCTCCTAATATTAACTTTAAAGGATATTGCAAAGTTTACTGCTATGGCAGTCTAAGGCTCATTATAAGGGCACACCATCCTTAAACACAAGCATTTACTAGTTACGCTTGAGCATCACCGCAAAAGCTTCGGCAGGAATATCCACTTTACCAAAGCGTTTCATGCGTTTTTTGCCTTTTGCCTGTTTTGCCAGAACTTTTTTCTTCCTGGAAACATCACCACCATACAAACCAGTGGTAACGTCTTTACGATAAGCACTGACGTCTTCGCGGGCTATAAATTTACCACCAACTGCTGCTTGCAAACTTATCTGGAAGTTCTGGCGCGGGATAACTTCTTTGAGCTTACCCACAGTCTCACGGCCTAAACCAGGCGCCTCCGAGCGATGCGTTATGATACCCAGCGCATCAACTTTCTCACCGGCTACGTAAAAATCGACTCTCACCAGATCTTCTGCCCGATAGGTATCGAGTTCGTAATTAAACGAGCCATACCCGCTCGTCACACTTTTTAACTGATCGTAAAAATTAGTGAGCAGATTGGCAAGCGGCGCCTCAAAACTTATCAGCGCCAACTGGGCATCGACATACGACAGGTTCTTGTGAATGCCCCGCTTACTGGCAACGAGCTGGATAACCGTACCAACGTATTGTTTTGGCGCTACAACCTCGCCCTTAATCCACGGTTCACGAATCTCGGTGATGTTGGCCGGATTGGGTAAATTGCTAGCGCTTTTAATATCAACATTTTCGCCATTCTGCATGACGATATGATAATCCGTAGAAGGATTGGTGACTACCAGGTCGAGCCCATATTCACGCTCCAGCCGTTCCTTCACGATGTCCATGTGTAGAAGCCCCAGGAAGCCGATACGTACCCCAAAACCCAGCACCGGTGAATTCTCAAGCTCAAACTGCAGGGCAGAATCGCTGAGACTAAGCTTGTCTATAGCATCTTTGAGCAACTGGTAATTTTCGTTGCTGTCAGGGAAAAAGCCGGCATATACAAATGGCTTAACATCTTTATAGCCCGGAAGGGGAGCAGCGGCAGAATCCTTGGCAAGTGTAACCGTATCGCCCACTTTCGCCTCACGGGTACTTTTAAGATTGGTCACAATATACCCGATCTCGCCAGTCTGCAGGGCAGGCAACGGTGACATATCCGGTTTAAGCGCTCCTAGCTCAAGTGCAATACCCTCACTGCCTGTTGCCATCATTTTAATCTGAGCACCCTTGGTAACTGCGCCATCAGTCACGCGGACATACAGAATAACTCCCCGATAATCGTCATAGTAACTGTCAAAGATTAGCGCTCGTGTCCTGTCGCTCGGTTGTCCAATAGGTCGCGGCACGTGTTCAACAACCCGGCCTAATAGAGCTTCCACTCCTTGGCCTGTTTTTGCAGAGATAAGTAAAATGTCTTCTTTTGCGCACCCAAGTAACGCTATAACTTCGGCACTGACCCTCTCCACGTCCGCTGCAGGCAGGTCAATTTTGTTGAGTACAGGGATTATCTTCAGGTCAGCAGCAATTGCCAGATATACGTTGGCTAGCGTCTGTGCCTGGATACCCTGACTGGCATCAACCACCAGTATTGCACCTTCACACGCCTCAAGACTACGTGACACTTCATAGCTAAAGTCGACATGACCAGGCGTGTCAATAAGGTTAAGCTCAAAACCCTTATATTGCATGCGAACAGGCGCCAGTTTAATGGTTATACCTTTTTCTCGTTCCAGATCCATCTTGTCGAGCAGTTGCTCCTTCATGTGCCGTTTATCGACAGTGCCGGTAATCTCCAGCAAACGATCGGCAAGTGTAGATTTGCCATGGTCAATATGGGCAATAATACAAAAGTTGCGTATGTGACTCTGTTGCATTAGATCGTATTATATAGCTTCTTGCCGATTTGCCATGTAATTCTCCTTAATCAGTCGAACTATAACAGAGGTAGAGCTAATATTGAACCCTAACAGGGTTAAGAATAAGCCGTTTGAGCCGGGTAAAAAACGTCTTGGCTTCCTCCAAACCAAACAATGCCGATATTAGTAGATATACCCCAAACACTGATAATGTGATAACCGCTAGCTTCGAACCAAACACAAGAGAGACTTCTTCGCCTGCTTGCAGCGGGAATAGTGACACCGCTATGTATCCCGACACCAGGCTAAAACCAGACACGGATAGCGTTCTGAGCATTGCCCCCCAAAATTCCATGTCGAACAATCCATGATCGCGTATAAGCATTATTACAAAGAGGATCAATACTTCGGTCATAGCAGCTATCGATTGCGAGAGAGCCAAACCGGCTATGCCGTATGTACTCGGCCGCGCCAGCATCCACGCCAGGAAAATGTTAAGCGCAATAACAAGTATCGATACAAGTAAGGGTGTTTTAGTATCTTTCTGTGCGTAAAACCAACGCGAGACTATGGCGTAGATGATACGGAAAAAGATGGCCACAGTTAAGAAGCCAAAAATTAATGCGATCTCCGATGAATCACGAGCAAAGATTAAACGTGCCAGATAGCCTCGGGCGAAGAAGCAGGTCATAACGACCGGGATTGTCAGCCAGATCATGATGCGTAGAACCCGTAAGAATTCCTTGCGAAACAAGTCAGGCCGGCCCTGGCTTAAGCGTTCGTTCATACGAGGAAAAGCAGCAGTCGAAATAGCAGTGCCAAGTAAAAGGATTGGTGCCGTATGCAGTGTATAGGCGTTGGAGTACCAGGTAACAAACCCTTCACCTAAACGGCGGGCAAAGTTTGTTTCAACAATACTCTGAATCTGGTCGATACCCTGGTCAATCGAACGCGGGGGTAGTTGGCGCAAAATAGTACGGAAATCTTCGCTCTTCCACATGATTTTTGGCCGCCAGTGGAAGTTAGTACCTATCAGTCCCGTAGCAATTATAAGGAGTTGCAGTATGCTACCAACAAATGCGCCGATACCAAGGCCGACCAAGCCGATTTCGGTATCATCAAAAACAAAAATGCTGAAGATAATCGAAAGGTTATAGAACAGGGGTGCGATGGCATAAAAGAAGAAACGGCCTATTGTTTGCTGCGTACTGGCAAGTATGCCTGATACCGTAAAGAAGAATGGGCTGAATGCCAGCCAACGCATGATCGCTGCCGCGTTATCCAACTGGTGCGGTGTAAGATCCGGCGCTACGATTTTGCTGATAAGCGGTTCTGCAAAGATCAGAATAATTATCCCTACACCCAACATAACCATACTTAAGAGATTGAGCAAGCTGGTAGACAATTCCCACATACCTTTCCGGTCCCCTTTGTGTAAACGGTCGGAAAGTATCGGCATGAAAGCCACACCCAGCGCGCCCGCCGCCAAGGTGTAATAAAAGAAATCAGGGATATTAAATGCAGCAAAGTATGCATCGGTACTGTCAGGCCCTATGGCAGAAAAGTTGGCGTTCACGAGCCTAGTTCGCAATATGCCTAGCAGCTGGCCAACGAGCGTCGTTATTATGAGAAGCAGCGCTATATTGCCAAACGATATACTGGTTTTCTTTTTGGTTTTGCTCTGAGGATTATCCTGCATGAAATGAGAAGTTATGATGGCTTGTATTTAGCTATAGTATAGGGCTTTAAAGTAAAAACACCTACCTGCCGCTCATGTAGGTTTTACAACCCTCTGCAAATGCGTTCTTAAGAGCTTTTGCAAGAGGTCTTTAGTACAGAGAAGCGGCTTTTGGCATCGAAGCGCCATGCAGGATCTTTTTGACTTCTTCGGCTTCAATGGTTTCTTTTTCAAGCAAGGCGTCTTTAAGTTCCTCCAGTTTGCTGCGGTTGGCACTAATCACCGTACGAGCGCGGGTGGCAGCCTCCTTGATGAGTGCTTCAACTTCATCGTCAATAACCTTGGCTGTCTCGTCAGAGTAATCACGATCGTGCACCAAACGGTCAATCATCATGCCATCATCAATCCTGAATACCTGGTTGCGTAAGCCTTTACCCATACCTTGGTTAATGACCATTTCCCTGGCGAGTTCAGCCGCTTTCCTCAGGTCATCGCCAGCACCGGTAGTAACACGGTCGTGCCCGTATACTACTTCTTCAGCAATACGGCCCCCAAGCATACGGGCCAGAACATCTTTGTACTCGATGATGGAATGGTAGTTCTTATCTTCGGGCGGTATAAACCAGGTCACACCACCAGTGCCTCCGCGAGGAATAATCGTTACTTTATGCACCAAGTCACTGTCTGGTAGTACCTGGCCGACAATTGCATGACCAGCTTCGTGGTATGCCGTCAGTTCTTTATCTTTATCTGTCATGACTTTGCTCTTGCGCTCAGGCCCAATGGCAACCTTTTCAAATGCAGCCGTCAAATCGCCGTTCGTTATCTCCTTATGGTTCAGACGTGCTGCAATGATCGCGGCTTCGTTGGCAATGTTAGCAAGATCGGCACCGGATGACCCTGCACTCTTCGCAGCCAAAGTATCCAGATCAATATCTTTGTTGAACGGTTTCTTAGCAAAGTGAACCTTCAGGATTGCAGCCCGGTCTTTACGGTCAGGCAGGCTAATGTTTACCCGACGGTCAAAACGGCCCGGACGTAAGAGCGCAGGGTCAAGCACGTCGGAACGGTTCGTTGCAGCTAGCACGATAACGTTCTGGCCTTGTTCAAAACCATCCATTTCAACCAGAATCTGATTAAGCGTCTGTTCGCGTTCATCATGGCCACCACCCATGCCGGAGCCGCGGCGGCGTCCAACGGCGTCAATCTCGTCAACGAAAATAATACACGGTGCGTTTTTCTTAGCCTTCGCAAACAAGTCGCGGACACGGCTTGCACCAACTCCCACAAACATCTCCACGAATTCAGACCCGGAAATACTAAAGAAAGGTACGTTAGCCTCGCCAGCTACGGCGCGGGCAAGCATGGTCTTTCCAGTACCAGGGGGTCCCACAAGCAAAACACCTTTTGGAATTCGTGCGCCAACCGCGGCAAACTTCTTAGGATATTTCAAAAACTCAACTACTTCTTGTAAGTCCTGTTTGGCTTCATCTGACCCGGCGATGTCAGTAAACGTCGCTTTATCCTTTTCATTTCCATACAACCGTGCGCGGCTCTTGCCAAAACTGAGGGCCTGGTTCCCTTGCCCCTGAGCACTTCGCAGCATAAAGAACAGTACGAGGCTGATAATTATGACGGGAATCAGCGAAAGGCCTACATTCGTAAGCGTGCTGTTTGAAGATTCCTGTTTAAATGTTATGGCTACTTTTGAAGAATCAATACCAACTTCTTTAATATTCGCCTTGGGGTCTCCGTATGACTTGAGTGTTGGCTTATCATCACCTTTTTTGGTTATCTTGAGTTCGTTGCCGGACACATCGATCTTGGAGTAGTCACCGCTATTGGCACTTGAAACTGCTTTGGTAATAGGAATTTCTTTGAGCCCGTTCGTTTGTCCGTATGCTGCATATATAATCAATCCGAATAGTGCAAGCAGGATGATAAACCCAACTCCTTTAAATCCACGCTTGCCATTTCCACCCCTGTTAGAGACGCCAAAATTTTTCTTACTGTTATCCATATGTTGCAATTATACACTGATAATCTGTTTTTACGAGGCTGCGCGGGGCCACAAAAGCATGCTTGTTTTAGACACCTTCAGCAAATATCCAGCATTGATGTCGCACACTTTGCCTGGCGTGCTCACTTTTGCTGCGGCTACTAGTCTTTCAATCGTCTTTTTGTCGAAATCTTGCACTGAATTCCTGCGCAGCCAGGCAGCCATGACCTCACAGGCAACTGCATGAGGCAACATAACGAACCACAGTCGGTCAAGCATATTCGGGGCAGGCTGGTCTTTAAGCAGGCTTGCCAGTATTACGTCAATCTGCGGGTTGATTTCGTAGGCACTACCAATGAGCTCAAGAAGCGTCAGTTTCTCTTGCTCAGACATTCGGGAGACAATGTGATGCCTTATATAGTTGCGTAAATATCGGTCATCCGCATTAGTGCTATCCTCCCGCCATATGATCGTATGCTCTGCCGCATAATCCTGGATTGCCTGCTTACTTACATGCAGTAAGGGGCGTACAACCTCCATATTAGATTGAAGTGAAGCAAGCCCCTTGCGGCGCGTACCCCGTATAACGTTCAAAACAGCAGTTTCAATAAGGTCATCCTGGTGGTGTGCGGTAATAATAGCCTTGGCAGCGTGTTCCTTTTGCACCTGTCTCAAAAAGACATATCTCGCTTGCCGGGCTGTGGCTTCATTGGTATGTGCTCCAAGCTTGCCCCGTGCGAATACAAAAGGCAAGTCGTAACGCCTCGCTGTCAGTTCCACGAGCTTGCGGTCTTCGTCAGAATCAGCGCGTATGCCATGCTCAAAATGAGCTACTACTAGCTCAGCTTCCGGATATTGGCGCAAAACATCCAAAAGCACCATCGAGTCCACACCACCCGATACTGCAATCACGTACTTTCCTGGTTTAATGGCAATCTGCATGGTCAAGTACAGATTGTACCAGCTTTTTATAGAGGTGCTACTTATCTATTTACCTGGGTTGCTGCGTATGAGCAGCTACGCCAAACATCAGAGCAACTATAATGTAGCCTCTGGGTATAAAAAGGATTCCTGGACGGTGTTACGCTATATATCCCCTAGCCAACAGATAGAAAAACTGATATATTTTGATCTGTCTGTCGTCCAAACGAAGACGCAAACCAAGCAGCTTACTGCTGTTTGTGGATTCGCGAAGAGGAGCTCCGGAGAGTGAGGAAGCAGGCGAGCGAAACTTGTTTTTTGCTCATCGGCTTCCTCGCTTGGAGAAAGGGCCGACGTGGCGGCGTAGCTCAGCTGGTTAGAGCACAGGACTCATAAGCCTGGGGTCAGTGGTTCAAGTCCACTCGCCGCTACCATTTCGAACATCAAAAGAGACCTGGTAAAAGGTCTCTTTTCCATACTACAACACGTTTCTACATTTTGCGAGGTCCGTCCCTAACCCACCTACACATCACCTCCATCCAACCAAAGACACCCGGCGTTAGCCGGGTGTCTTCTTGTTCTTGTATGCTTGTAGTGTCATCTAAAACAAACAAGAAAGCGAGAAACAAATGTCATCTGTGTTCTCACACACCAGT
>JBGTMJ010000002.1:0-37723 GCA_041743655.1 Saccharimonadales bacterium (SeqCode)
TAAGTGCGATTGCCTATAATACTGGAGCCAACACCGGCAAAACAGTCATCAACTGACTTGCCAGAACTTTCGCTTGCGTCGCTTTGTCCATCGTTATATTCCTCTAAAAAGCTCAGGTCGTCATTTTGCCCAGCAATAAAGCCGTCTAGCGACATTGCGATGTACAAGATTGTTTTGCTCATTATTTTCATTCTTTCCTTTAGACAGTATACTACTGTCCTTTGGCATAGAGCGTTGGTTTCGGTTCACTACTTATGACGACCACTGCAAAAGCAATAGAGGCGTTGGGGCTTCGCTCAAGTGGCAAAGTCGCCACACCCTTGCAAGCAAGGTTGTTTGTGTCGTTAGCGCCACGTAAACAGAGGAGAAATTGATATAATAAGACCAACTCTTAATAGTAAGGAGTCGAACAATGATACTACCAAAGGAAAGAGACCCGCGTTTTATAACAATCCGACGAGGAGGATCGCTCACTGATTCTGATCATCATGATCTTGCGCTGTGGGCTGCGTTGTGTGCGGAGCATGTGCTCTCGCTATTCGAGTCAGTTCGGCCAGATGATCCACGTCCGCGTCAGGCGATCGAGGCAGCTCGCGCTTGGACGCGCGGAGAACTCAAGATGATGGAAACCCGCGCGCTAGGCGGCCATGCAATGGGCGCGGCGAGGGATCTACGTGGGGCAGCGCGGTTTGCGGCATATGCAGCTGGTCAAGCTGGTGTGGTCGCCCACGTTCCTGCTCACGAGCTTGGAGCAGCCGCCTATGCAATCAAGGCTGTAAAAGCTGCCGCTCCTGAAGGCAGGCAAGACGAGGCCGGACGCAAAGAATGCACGTGGCAGCGCCAACAGCTTTCCGATGAAATCAGAGAGCTTGTACTAGATGACCAAAAAAATCGAAATGATATATGTTGGTCTGTGTTTGATTGTTAGCCAGTATAGGGAGATAAGGACGTTCCTTATTCGCAAGCTTCTAAGTTTTCAGAAAGTTGTCAGTATAACCTTATATACTAAGAACCATGAAGGTCTTATTGGTTGAGGATACCGTGAAGCTTGCAAATCTTGTCGCAGAGAATTTGCGCATGGGCGGTTACGTGGTCGAGATCGCTTCAACAGCAGAGGAAGCCTTGGACTTAACCCATGCCGAGAGGTACGATGCTATCATCTTAGATCGGATGCTGCCGGATAATCAGGATGGCCTCAATGTTTGCGCTGACTTACGCGCTCAGGGAAACCATACGCCAATCCTGATGTTGACAGCACTTGGCAATATTGACCATCGTGTGGAAGGGTTTGAAAGCGGAGCGGACGACTACCTACCCAAGCCATTCGACATGCGTGAACTCCTAGCTCGAGTTTCCGCACTCACTCGCCGCCCGAAAGAAGCACCCGTGCCGGTACTGGTGAAAGCAGCTGACGTACATATAAATCTGGCGAAAAAACGCGTAGAAGTTCGAGGAGAAGAAGTAAAACTAAGCAGAAGATTATGGCGGCTTTTAGAGTACCTCGCCGTACATCAAGGGCAAACTATCAGCAAAGAACTGTTGATTGATCGGGTGTGGGGTATGGATAGCGACGTCCTAGAGAATGCCGTAGAAGCAGCCATCCGCAACCTACGCCGAAAGCTCGGTGACGATAAGGGTGAAACCATCCAGACCATGCATGGATTCGGGTACAGGCTTAAGCTATGAATATACAAAAGAAATTATACGCGTCCGCACAGCGCAAGCTTGTACTATGGTCTGTTGCTGCGATGATCCTCATGACTACTAGCTTTGTTGCCACCGCCTATTTAGTGTCGACCAACTGGCTGGGAGAACACTCTGCCTCGCAGTTCCAGCAGGTACCACAGCATCGACAGAGTCTCTTATTCACATTGTTAGCCGTTCAGGGAAGTATTTTTGTTATTGGCACAGCCCTGAGCGTGGCCTTTGCTCGAAAAACTTTAAAGCCAATTAGGCTGGCGCATCAATCCCAGGCCGACTTTGCCGCGAACGCACACCACCAACTGAACACTCCGATTACTGTCATGCAAGCCGAAATTGATACTGCTCTAAAACGCAGAAGTCAACGGCCAGAAGATAGCCAACGTACTTTGCGTAGCCTGCACGAAGAGTTACAGCTACTGCGTGCAACCAGCGAGGAGTTACTTTTGCTTGCCGATGGCGCGTCAGATCACCCTACTAAAGCACTGCACCCAACAAGTGAAGAATTAGTCAGCGTTCTACGTTTACTAAATAGTCGTTTCGAGTTTCGTGTTGAAACTTTAATTACGCCTGGCGTGCAGACTACCTTATCTCGAGAAGAACTGCGCATTATCCTTGAGACGCTAGTGGACAACACGGTGAAGCATGCCGGTGTCCCTCTCAAAGAGCTTGATGTAGCTGTTGCGTTGCAAAAATACAAAAATGGCGTACGTCTTACGTATAGCGATAATGGCAAGGGTCTTGCTGGAGGTGAGGAAAAACGGATATTCGAGCGCCGGTTCCGTGGAGCACGTGCCGTCAAAGCTCGGACCCAAGGCAGCGGCTTAGGGCTTTCAATTGTAGCCAACATTGTCCATGCCCATAAAGGCAAGTCTGCGGCTAACAACATGCCCACAGGAGGGCTGCAAATTACTATAAGCCTTCCGCCTTCTTCTTAAGCTAAACCGTAAGTTTTTTGTCAGAACTATTCGCTATATTACTGTGTAAGGAGATTTTAATATGCAGGATAATCAAGCGAAACAACCGAACAAGAACAAAAAAATAATTATCATACTCATTATTATCGCGGTAGTTGCGGGCGGCGTTATTTTTGCAGTCACTAAGGCTTCAGATATCAAGCTGCCGTCCCATAGTGATATGCGACGCAACCATTAAACTATCTTAAAACCAGGAACAATAATCTATGAGTAAGAATGCTACAGAAACAAGTGCCATCCAGTTGCGGGGTGTAATGAAAGACTATTCGGTTGCAGCCGGAAAATTTACCGCCCTTCATCAGATGAACCTGGACATCGCTAATGGAGAGTTTGTTGCTATTGTCGGCAAGTCCGGTAGTGGTAAGACGACATTACTCAATCTTTTGACAGGTATTGACCGCCAGACAAAGGGCGAAGTCGTTGTGGCTGGGACTGACTTAGGTTCACTTTCAGAATCGCAGCTAGCCGAGTGGCGCGGTCGGAATATCGGGTTGGTATTCCAATTCTTCCAACTGCTGCCGACTTTGACCGTCGTCCAGAACGTGCAATTACCAATGGATTTCGCCAAGACTGTTCCTGCGGTGGATCGCAGGTCTCGGGCGTTACAGTTACTTGATCGGGTTGGTATCAAAGATCAAGCAGACAAGTTGCCCGCTACACTTTCGGGCGGTCAACAACAACGGGCAGCGATTGCACGGGCCCTAGCCAATGACCCGCCCATCCTGCTTTGTGACGAGCCGACTGGTAACCTCGATTCGGCAAATAGGATGTCGGTCTTAGAGTTGTTTGCCCAGCTGAACGCTGAAGGTCGTACCATTGTCATGGTCACTCATGAACGTGATGCTGCCGACTTTACAAACCGGCAGATAACGCTGGTTGACGGCCGTGTCGCTAGCGGCGCTCAAAGGAATTAGCTAGGCATGACAAAATTATTGTTTATAAAATTACTTAGAGACTTGCGGACAAGCTTAGGCCGCACCACGATGATGGTGATAGCCATCAGCATCAGTCTGATTGCTTTCAGTACCATGCTGTATGCGCGTTCGATTGTCGACTCACAGCAGAGCGTTAACTACGCCAGCACCAACCCCGCTTCAGCCAGGATCACTATCGAGCCGGGTGCTACGCCAAGTCAAGCTGAGGCCATCACTACTCTAGCCAAGGCCGAACCAGGCGTTATTGACGCTACTATGCGCTCAATATCTAGTGTGCAGATTCAGGGAGAAGCTGGTGAGCAGACAGAGCTACAACTCTTTATCGCCGCTCCAAATGACCCGCTACGTATCGCCACGTTTAAGATCGAACAAGGCAACTGGCCAGCTCCTGCGGCCAGTATTCTTTTGGAACGATCGGCGCTTAAAGCGCTTGGTCTCAAGGTCGGTGACAGCGTGATGGCCACCAGTCGAGACGACAAGCCAGTATCGCTCAAGATCAGTGGGGTGGTACACGATCAGGGCGTAGCGCCCGGAAATTACGGCTATATTTCTACAGACTCCCTGCCACTGCTTGGCGAACCAGCAGTCCTCAACCAGCTGGCCATTACCGTGGCAGATCAGGAGGGTCAAACCACACCGAGCCGTAACCGAGATACCATCGTACGCACTGCGCTTGGCCTGGCCGACCGACTGAAAGAAATGCCCGGCGTCGCGGTCGAACAGGTAGCGGTTCCGCCACCCTACGAACACCCGCACCAGAATATATCGAACGCGCTACTGACCGCGCTACTCGCTTTCGGCGCCCTGTCGCTGCTGCTCAGTGCCGTTCTAATCGCAACGATGTTCAATGGCCTGCTCGCACAGCAGATACCCCAAATCGGCATGATGAAAGCCATCGGTGCTCGCTCCAGTCGAATTCTGCAACTGTACCTGATCATGATTTTGCTCATCTCCGCTGTGGCGACAGCCCTGGCATTTATCCCAGGTATTGTTATGGGTGGTGCGCTGGCCCAGCTGGTGCTGAGTGCCGCGCTAAACATTGACGTCGTTAATGCGGTAATTCCCTGGTGGGCTTACGCGACAACCATTGTTGTGGGCGTTCTTTTGCCAATACTCATGTCGCTCGGGCCACTCCTGCAAGCCAGCCGCCGAACAGTGCGGCAGTCGCTCGATGACCGTGGCACAGGTAACCAAGGAGCCAAGGCAACCAGGTTCTATACTTGGCTTGGTAAATTCCGTGGCGTAGATCGTATCCTGCTGATGGCGCTGGGTAACATTTTTCGGCGGCGGGCACGATTCCTACTGTCAGTCGGGCTGCTGACAATGGCTGGAACGATATTTATTGCCGGACTTAATACAAAGGCGGGCTTTGAAGCGATTCCAATGACAGTCACCGAAGCGCAGCGCTGGGATGTCAATGTACGACTGGGCGCACCGGCCTCGGCCAGCGAGCTTACCGGCATCATCAACGACGTACCTGGTGTCACCAACGTCGAAACCTGGAATACGGTTTTGACTGGCATTCAATACCCCGGCCAAACCAACGTCACCAGCACCTACCCAGATCAAGGGCACGGTTCTATGAGCCTCACCGCCATTCCCCCAGAAACGTCAACGTTCAAGACGCCGCCAGTCTTAGAAGGACGATGGCTAGATGCTGATGACATTGATGCCATTGTTCTCAATCAGAATATACGAAAAACCTTACCCAATGTAAAAGTCGGCGAACAAATACAACTACCAATAGAAGATCGGATGTCTACCTGGCGTGTCGTGGGTATCGTGGAGGAGCTAGCCGGTGCAACCTGTCCGTGTGTGTCGCAGGCGGGCTTCGAGCAAGCCACCGGCCGCATTGGGCAGGCTAATGTCATCCGCTTTGTGACTGAGCGTCATGACTTGCAAGCTCGAACCACTGCCGGGGAGGCTGCCGTGCTGGCGCTGGCAAATGCAGAGATCAAAGGCCAAGCACAGCCGCTCGACAAGTTGATAGAGTCTATCGGGGGTCATACCGGCATACTCATCACCTTGATTTTGTTAATCGCTTCCGTTATCGGCGTGGTCGGCTTAGTAGGCCTCGGTTCAATGATGAGTACCAATGTGATTGAGCGTACTCGTGAGTTTGGCATAATGAACGCTATTGGTGCACCCGCTTCCACCGTGCGGCGTCTAGTGGTATTAGAAGGCATCTTCATAGCGGTGGCGAGCTGTATGGTTGCGGTTGTTCCGGCTTTGGCGCTTACATCGGCTATGGGTACGGGGCTTGGCAATCTGTTCTTCGGCGCGCCAGTGCCGTTCCAGGTGTCGGTACCCGGAATTGTTATTTGGGTTGTCATAGTGATACTTGGCGCGGTACTAGCCACGTTGCTACCCGCGTACCGAGCGTCACGGCTGACGGTTCGAGAAGCGTTGGCATATCTGTAACACGTGATGAGTAATGTAAACGTAAGGAGAAAATAATGGATAACAAAGACGACGTAGCTAGAAATACGAATGAGCCAGATACCGCGCAGTCAGGTGATCCGGTCGTTTCTGAAACAGGTGTGCATTGGCACACGGACTTGGCGGTTATCATTAACGGTCAGACTCAGGTTATTCCCCCAAATCTTTCAGGAGACTACCTTGGCACTCAAGACTCCAGTGGTAAGGTGCATTGGGGACCAAGTGGCCGTGTCACAGAGAGCCAGCTACGCCTGACTGTCTTTTTTCAGACTTGGGGTCAGCCATTTAGCCCTTCGCAGATATTAGACAAGCAAAATAGCTCAGAAGGCATAGTAAAGATGACGGTAAACGGACAGCCAAACACAGAGTTTGAAAATTACAGCATTAAAGATGGCGATAAAATAGAGATTCGTTACGAATAGCTAGTAGATAGGACGCAACCCAGAGGGTTAAGTAATTGAGTTAAGGTCTACGAGGGAGCAAAGATGAGTGAAAAAACAATAACCAGTCATAAAAAGAAGCAAATTTTTATAACCTCTGCTGTGATCTTGGTAATCGTGTTGGTCGGCTTGGTGGTGATAGTCGGCGGTAAGATTCGTAAGATGCACTCATCACCAACTGCTAGTGTGCCAGCTACTAACGGTGTTTCGGAAAGTAGTAATCAAACCAATAACGCTCCAGCAGATAGTGACCAGCTTTTCGGTAGTATAAAAGATTATTTCAAAGCTGACGGCGCGGTCGATACTGCTAAGGTCAAAGAAGTCAAAGACCAAATACCCGCGCAGTTTGTCAGCCATCTGGCCGGTCGGCTTGACCCGCTGATTGATTCGGCACTTAGAAAGGGCGACATCACCGACAAACAAGCCGAGGAGCTTAGAGTCGCTTTTGGAATATAAAACATATGGCGACAAAGTATTATAAAAACATCAAAAACCTACACAAGCTTCACTTCACGAATAGTTGAGTATTTCAAACAAACCCCTAGACTTACAACACCTTCGCGGTACCTTGTCCTTGTATGGAAAAACAAGAAATCAAGTACTGCCTGTACGCCCGCAAATCTACTGAGAGCGATGAACGCCAAGCCATGTCCATTGACTCCCAAATCAAGGAAATGACGGCCATGGCCGAACGTGAAGGGCTACAAGTTATAGAGATCAAACAAGAGAGCCATTCAGCCAAACAATCGGGCCAGCGTCCGGTATTCCTTCAGCTAATAGCAGATCTCCGCAGTGATAAGTTTCAGGGAATACTAACGTGGGCACCAGACAGGTTATCCCGTAATGCCGGTGACCTCGGCTCCCTAGTAGACTTAATGGACTCAAATCATCTTGTTCACATCCGGACGTTCGGACAAAGCTTCAGCAACACACCGAATGAGAAGTTCCTCCTCATGATTCTATGCTCACAGGCTAAGCTGGAAAACGATAACCGAGGTGTGAATGTAAAACGTGGTATTAGAGCTAAGTGCGAAATGGGCTGGCGACCCTGTATGCCACCAATCGGTTACTATAATCGAGCTTTCAATGGCGTGAAGGATATTGTAGAGGATCCGGAACGAGCACCGTACATCAAGGAGATGTTTGAACGCATCGCTCTTCGGGGCGATAGCGGTCGCACGGTCAAGAAATGGCTGGATAAGAAAGGTTTCACTACACGATCTGGAGCAATGGTCACCCTTAGCCAGATCTATCTAATGCTCAAGAATCCGTTTTACTACGGAGTATTTGAATATCCCAAGAAAAGCGGCACTTGGTATGATGGCTCACACCCAAAGCTCGTTAGCAAAGAGCTGTACGATAAAGTGCAGATCCAACTCCAAGTGCCGCGAAAATCCAAGTGGGGCATGAAAGAGTTTGCCTTCCGAGGCCTTATCAACTGCGCTGGCTGCGGCTCACAAATAACTGGCGAAGAGCATTTCAAGAAACGTGTAGATGGCGGTCGGAATCGGCACGTTTATTATCACTGTACGAGACAGATAGATTATGAATGTAAAGAACCCTATATTAAGCAAGGGGCATTGGAAGAACAATTGCTGCGTATTATTGCAAACCTCAAGATTAGTGAGGTGCATGTTACCGAAAAACTGCGCTACTGCCTTAAAGAGTATCAGGACATGACCAAAGACCTTGCCATGAATGGAGCAAACGAAGATATCCGGACACAGACGGACTTATTGCATGCTTATGCGAGCTACTTGCTAAATAACGGCAACGAGAAGCAAAAGGCCGAGTTTTATAAAAGTCTAAGACTCAAACTGCAGCTCCACGATAAGCAGCTAGTCAAACTGGATTAAAGAGCAAAATAAGCTGAAATTATAGCCGCATATTAGGAACCGAAGTTCAAAATCCCTCATCCTCAGCCAGTATTGGTTTTAACTTCGTAGCTTACGGCGCACCATTCGCAACGTAGAGCCTCTAAGAGGCTCTTTTTTATCTGTTGTGGGCAGGTTTTAACCTTATCTAGCTCACTCCTGAATCGTTTAGCGTTGTTTTTAACTGGAATTAACCATTCATCAGATGTAATAGTAAGCTTTCCGTCTAAAAGTACTGGGTTTTGACCGATTGCTAGCAGTATCTCTTTTTTGTCTGCGAACTCGCCATTTACGAACTTATTAGTTGCGCCAGTGAGTTTAAGGAACGTACCGCTCATAAAGTCGTACCAGCTTTCAACTTTCTTTGCAGTATCAGCTTGTTGCTTATGAAGTTGTTTAAGTTGAGCATTTAGCTTACTGTTTTTTGAAACAAAGGTTTCTTCATCTACAAGCCCACGAGTAGACATATCAAGTAAGCGGTCTAACTGATTCTCAATATCTTGTATGGCTTTAGTTTGCATTTCAATGGCATTATCACGCTCTGGCTTTTCTTCTTGTAGCATTTCGTTTAAGGCTTCCATGCTCCATTGATAGAGTTCTGGCGTAAGTTCGTATTCATTAAGCAGCTTTTCGCACTGTTCATAGAGGTCACTCTCTTTAATCATGGTGCGCTGACTACAGTTAATTGTGCTGCTTCTACGGGTGCAGTGATAGTAGACGTGGGTATTACTGCCACCGTCTTTAAGCTTTCGCTCTTGGCTTTGTGCTGTAACCATACAGCCACATTCACCGCAACGTATCAAGCCCCTTAGAGCGAATTGTCTGCGTGTAGCGAACTTCTTAGCAGCCTTAGAGCCAAGTAGTGTTTGAATAAGGTCAAATTCCTCTTGTGTCATTAAAGGCGGGTAATTGCCAGGGTACATCTTTTCAGGGTCGTGTGGGTCAGGAATCCAGCCAGCATACCTAATGTTATTAAATACTCGGTATAAGGAAGCTCTGCCTAATGGACCGCCACCTCGCTTATTATGCTTAAGTGTTCTGTAGCCCTTTTCCTCATTTAGCCATTTAAGGATTAAAGGTACGCTGTAATTGCCAGTCAACATCATATCAACGGCTTGTCTAAGTAAAGGAAAGCGCAGAGGGTCTTTATGAACCGTTTTCTTAATACGGTCATTAAGATAGCCTTCTGGCGCACAACCTGTTAATCCGCCATTCTTGCGTTTCTGTTCGTTACCACGCTTAACATCTTTACTTAGCTTAGCCGAGAAGTACTGCGACTGGCTCATAGTAAGTTGTAACATCATCATGCCTTCGGGCGAGTTGTCAAAAGTGTAATTGGCAAAGGCAAGGTCTTTAATTATTCCACGCCGTATGCGGTAAGTGATAGCTGCTGCGTCTTGCTCGTTTCTGGACAGTCTGTCTGGGTGCCATGCAACTATACCGTCAGCTTCGCCATTATCAAGCATTTCTATTATTCGCTTAAATACAGGTCGCTTGTCTGGCTCAAAAGCACTCTTACTTTCGTCTAAAAACATAATGATGTTTAATTTTGGAAAGCGTTCTTTGATTTTAGCTATTTGCGCTTGCTTAGATAGAACTTGGCGTTCTTCATCTTCTGTAGATTTGCGCACATACGCAATGTATCTTAGTTTATTTGGTTTATTGTTTTCGTTATTCATTTTAAATTCCGTTCGTTTATTCCATGTTCACAATTCCTAACTGTTACATGGACATTTATATCATAGTTTGTCAAAGTGGTTGGGTACAGGGTGTTATTGGGTAATAAACACCCTGCGTCCTATTTAGTTTTGAATGTTCCATACAGGGTAAATCCACTTGCTGCGCTTATCGCCGTATTCGGGCTTTGCGTAGTCTATTAACCCGCTTGCTTCAAGTTGGGGTATGTATTGCTTATGCAACTCATCATTATTTAGCGGTATTCCCGTATGTTTGATGTAGTAGCTGCTAAGTGTCATTGGGCTAAACCCAATCTTACCCTTGGTATTTGTTTGTTTTAGCTCATGGTGCAATTTCAGAATGTAGTCCGTGTAGAAACGCAGTACTGTTGGTGGTACGCCTAATTGCTGGGACTCGTTGATTTGTCGCCACAATCCTATGGCTGCCGTTACATCTTCATCTGTAGCCAAGTAGCTACCGTCAGACTGTTTGCGGTGCCAGATATTGAGTAGGGCAATGGCTCTTGTAAGTTGCTGTACATGAGTGAAATCTCTTGCATGTCGCTCTTTTAGCTGTCCAAATCCTTGCATGAACTGCGTTTTTAGCTCATTAGTATCAGGCAGTTTTATGTACTTAACATTTTCCTCACGTATAGCCAATGTTCGCTCCATTAACCGCTTGCGGTCTGGTTGAGATTCAAGCCACTCGTTGAACGCATATTCATCTTTGCCACGCTTGTTTTGGAACTCAAGCACAGCAGCAATCTTTTCTTGCGTTTGCTCTGGACTAAGTAGTAACTCACGTGTTTGTTCCTGCTCATTTACTTTCAAGGAAGCAGAGCAGTAGAACATGGCGGGAAAACCAATTATTTTGATTTTGTCCGTTTTGTTAGTTCCATTCTTAGTCTTGTTGGTGTAGAAATGGATTTGCTCATAGTTATCGTGCGAGGCTAATGAACGCAATCGTACTTGTACTTTTTGGTCAGGTAGCTCGTAGAAAATCAGTATTTTGTTTTCAAGCACCAGATTGCGGTAACCAGAATCCTCGTCTACTTCGCCTTGCTGGTAGAACAAAGCCGTTGGGCTTACACCACTTATGGGAATCTTATCTTCATCAGGAAACAGCTTTGCTATTTCTGATGTAATATAAGTCTTACCTGATGAACTCGGTCCATTGAAACTTATATTTAGTTGACTATCGTATGTGTAAGCTGACAGCATTCCTAAGAACGCAATCGTCTTACACAAGTAATCTTCCTTGATTGTTAGCGAAAGTGTTTCCGCTAACTCGTCTAACTGCATTTCTGTAAATGGCTCTGCGCTTAACTCGGCTTGAGCATTATCAAGCGCATTGCTCATGTAGTCGTTGAAAGGTGTATTAGGCTGTTGCATATTGCACCTCGCAAGATTTCATACCTTTCAGGCTTGTTAGGTACTGTCTTACCTGCGCTACATTTCGTAGTGCTGCTCGCACCTCGCTATCGTTGAACGATATTAGGTACAACGCTGTTAGTTGATTGTTAATGTCATGTTTATCTATTTCATATTTGTTTATTGCGTTTTTAATTGTGTGGTTCATTGTTGAACTCCTTTTCGTAAGTTTGATATAGTTTTATGCCTACCAGCCGAAGAATTGCTCTCCCTGCTGCTTGTGCCTTTTCTGTATCGCATTCAAGACCGTGTTGCTGTTTTAGTAGAACTTGCAACTTCTGAATGCTCGTGTCGCTAATTGTCATAGCGTCCTCCTGAATGAAATTCCTTATGGATATTTTCAAGTGCTTGGTAGAAGTAAAAAGGTTTTACTTTCATTCTGCGGGTATCAAATAGTGCGACTAAACGTAGTAAGCTTTGAGTTTTCTTGAATGTATATATGTGATTTCCGCGACTAACTTGCTCGCAGCTCACAACGGGGTGTTCCTTGCTACTTAGTGCTGCTGCTAGCACGATGTCAATCGTTACAAGGTATCCATCCTTAGTTAGTATTGTGTTTTTGGACATATCGTCCTCCTTTATTTAGTAGTTATTGTTTGTGTAATCTTTTTGCTTCCTTCATGCGTTTAACAGATTACATTTACATTTTTACAAAAAAATAAAGAGCCTAGGCTAGGCTCCTATATGCGGCGATTAAGCCCCGATTTTATAAGTGTTGGACTATGAAAATATGCGATTTTTTACGATTTAGTCACGAATCGTATTTAGTCGCCATTTGTATGCTTTTAGCTCGTTTCCAGACAAGGTTTTAGTTGGAGTAAAGCGAACACTGGACTTAGTTGTACCCTCAAAAAAGATTTTCTTTAGCTCTTTATCAAAGCGAGCAGCCCGTACTAGTTCAGTCATATCTGACTTTCTATTACAGCCTTCCACATTTTCTTGTATGTCATTCTTGTTAATAGACGTATGGCTATGGATTTCTAAGTAGCGCATAAAATTGTATGCAGGGCTATCAAAGCGTAACGGACTGCCAAGCGGTACTGGCTCTTTGCCTTTAATGCCGACATATACTTGCGTGTCTTCAATTTTGGCAATGGCGACTTCGGACTTACCGTCAGGTATATGTTCCGTCGGACGCACCATAGCAATAAACTTTTGGCAAGAATCGTCAGTTGGTTTAAGTGATTCAATAATTATGAGTTTTTCACTTGCCATAGCAAGCAGCGTTTCTAAAAACTTCTTGCTGTTACTAGACTGATGTCCAGTAACTGTTCTAGCGACATTTGAGCTACCGATTCTATTGAGCAATCTTGCTTGATGTTGCGCATATATAGTTATTGAATTACCCGTAGGGGCGAACATGCGGTCAGCCTGAAAGTAGCCTACATAGCTTTTCACCATGCCTTTAAACCATTTTTTATCAGCATTTTGCAAGGGAGAGGCTGAACTGTCTATCTTGGCTTCCTTAGCCAGCTTTTCCAATACGGATATACAGTAATCTTTATTGTTCGGGTAATTGATAAAGTCGTTAAGTAAATCTTGCAACTTATCTTGGTCGGCTTGAACATAGCCACTAAGTAAGGCATAGGTGTATAGCAATCGGCTGTCCCAAAACTGTGTTACAGGCATTTTCATGTCTGCAATCTATTGTATGTCATTTTTTTGTGTCAGATAACTAAAGAGGTCTTTTTGAGATAATAAGAGTAGGACTTAAAACAAAACAAACAGGAGTTTTTATGGTTAATAAAAAAGCAATCGGCAGACCTGCCAAGGTTAATTACACCGTAATGAGTAGGCTAGAGGACGCTCTGCGCTATGGCGCAACGGTATCGGAAGCCTGTAACTACGCTGGTATTAGCAGGGATACCTTTTACCGACACTTTCGTAATGAAAAGGTCTTCTCGCAAAAAATGAAAACAGCTCGTATAAATCTTTTATACCTTTCAAATCTAAGTGAGGGTATTAGCTATGAGTTTTAGTTTCTTTTATGCTGACATACAAGCAAGCCAAGCTTTGTTAAATCGTTACCCACTTGACGAATGGGTTCACGCTAATAACGGCGTAGTGGCTTCTCGCTTGCGAGGTGGCTTACTAAGTGGCTGTAATATAAGGTTTTCGTTTATACCGAATATACTCGACAACTATCGTACAGAAGATATGGACTACAAAAATCAGGGGCTGTATATCTTTGAGCCATTCCTTTATTTCCGAGTGATAGACAAGTTCCATATTGGTACCAAAGCTCAAATAGTTATGTCGCCAATCAACAATATAGAAGAATACGATTTAGAAGGCATTATTCGTTCAGCTAGAGCAGACTTTAGATTGTGGCATAAGGCAGAGCCAGTAGATGTACTAAACAATGACGAATGGAAAAGACGAGTAGCAGTAGTACCAGGCATAAACGGCAAGAATACACCCCTAAAGGGTTTTCTGACAGATTATTGAAATACCTGTTGTAACGCCACTGTTAATGAGCAATATGCTGTACGAAAAGTCCTACAGGCTTGTTAAATCAGATAGTTTAACTTTTAGTGCCTTTGCTAATTTTTCAAGCGTTTGCAGCGAAGGATTGCGTAAGCCGTTTTCAATTTCTGAAATATAACTTCGGTCCACTTTGGCGCTGAAACCAAGCTGCTCCTGGGAAAGACCCTGGCTTTTGCGCAAGTCATGTAACTTCTTACCGAGTTTCTGTTTTGAACTTGTTCTGCCCATTCCTTAAGAATGGCACCGAAGCTTCTATATCTCAGTAGGCAATAGCCTACAAAAAACTTGTTCTATATCTGTTTGTGTGCAAAAATAACAATATAGGCTATAACCCACAAGAAAGGACATTTATATAATGGGAGATAATAAGCAAGGTAACTGGTTTGGACGACACAAGGTATTAACCGTAATCGGTGTAATTATATTGATTGCAATTATTGGCGGTGCAGCAGGTGGTGGCAACAAAACTAAAACGAATACTACTGATAGCGGTAACGGAAGTGGCGTTACTAAATCAGAAGATAAGTCAGCAGCAACAGCCAAGCTTAACGAAGTAGCTCGTGACGGTAAGTTTGAGTTTACAGTTAAAAGCGTAGCGTGTGGTAAAGCAGAAGTGGTAAGCCCTGAAACGGACGCACTACGACAAAAAGCACAGGGACAGTACTGCTTAATGACACTTACTGTAAAAAACGTAGGTGATAAGCAGCAGTACTTTTCAATTAGCGATCAAAAACTCCTAAACAGTGCTGGTCAGCAATACACAGCAGATTCTACTGCCACACTTTACAACGGTGGTAATAGTCAGCCATTGCTTGCTCAAATCAATCCAGGGAACAGCGTTGAAGGTGTTCTAGTATTTGATATACCGAAAGAACAAACCCCTGTATTCGCCGAACTCCACGACAGTGCATTCTCAAATGGCGTAAAAGTAACGCTACAGTAAGCTAGTCAAATAGTCCTTCTAGAAGCTCATGTAACCACTCAATATGTTCAGGGGAATTATCTGCTTTCGTACCAGCAGAAGCTTTTAAGTTCGCTATCATTTTTTCGGCTGCGGAAGTGGTCGGTGGCTGTATGTGCGACATATCCGGTAGTTGTCGGCGCATTATCTCTTGCAGTATTTGTTTGCTTAAGTCTTCCACATACATAGTTTAAGACACATCGTATACGGCTGTATAGGGTTAATACGGGCGTTCTAAGCCGTTATTAGAGCAAACCTTACATACTACTCGGAACCGAATGATATAATTGCAAATAGTCGTGTAAGTATGAGTTCGCAAGTTCCATTGCTTACAGGCTTATAACACTAGAGTTGGCATACTCACTAAGCTTTGATAGGTAAGAATAACTTACTGTTATTGTTCTTCACAGAGTTTACGTCCCTGCTAATCTCATATATTTCTAAACCATTATCTTCGTATGGGTAGAGCAGTCGCTCCAAAACTGACTGACTATCATTCGTAGGTTCAAGCCAAGATGATTCGTCTTCTCGGTGTAACATCACAGGCTCTCTATCGTGAATTGTACGCATTTCTGCGTTCGGTTCAGTGGTCATAATAGAGTAAGTCTTAATTTCTTGACCGTCTTCGTTTTTCCAAGTGTCCCAGATACCTGCGAAAGCGAATAGTTTTTCTTTCTTCAGGTGTATAAAGTAAGGTGTTTTGTTGCCAGCCGAACCCTTCCATTCGTAGAATCCGTTAGCTGGTATAAGGCAGCGTCTGCTACATACAGTCTTTTTCCAGAAGCCACCAAACGCCTTATCCGCTCTAGTGTTAATAAGCATTCTCTTTGCGTCTTTACCAAAAAACCGAGTAATACCCCATTGCATTAACTCTATCTGTAATTTACCGTCATCTGACTTAGTAATTACAGGCATTGTCTGCGTTGGTGCAACGTTATAGTTCGGCTTTAATTCCGCTTCCTTCCAGTCTTCAACGTGGAAACGAGGTGCAATCTGGTCTGCTTCATCTAACAAATATCTTCCGCACATACATCTAGTGTAAATCCAAACTAAGGAAAACTCTATGGACCCAACCCATTATCTCAATGAACGTGTTGATGTGGTCGCTCTATACCGAATGAGTGGCGATATCACCATGCTCTGTTTTCCTTACAAGATGAAATACAAAAATGAGGAAATTCTATTTACTGAACTGTGTCTTAGACACCCGACCAGCAAAGGACATCGTATGATACACGTTTTTGATGTTAGTGACGGCACAAATGACTACCGCTTAGAGTTTGACGCAGAAGGTTTAACGTGGACGCTTGTAGCGTTACTGGAAGGACATTATGGATCTAGAAATTAGCAAAGAAGAAGCACAAATAATGCACATTGACCTTAACAGTGCGTATGCAACTGCGGAGCAACAAGCGCACCGAACACTGCGTGGTAAGCCAATTGGTGTCACTAATCGTTTATCTAAGCATTGCTGTGTGATAGCAGCGTCATACGAAGCTAAGGCACTTGGCGTTAAGGTTGGTATGCGTTTAGACGAAGTACAAGCCTTTATACCTGATTTCGTTATGCTAGAAACAGACCCACCAAAGTACCACCACGTATATCAAGCACTCTGCAAAATAATGAAAGACTATTCGCCAGATGTGAAGATGAAAAGTATTGACGAAGGTGTCATAGATTTTCACGGTACGAATGATTTATACAAGGGTCGCTCACTTACTGATGTTGGGCTGGAAATTAAACAGCGTGTCAAAAAAGAAATAGGCAGCCACATGCGTATTAACGTTGGTATTGGCACGAATCGCTTTCTGGCGAAGGAAGCTGCTGGTTGGCATAAGCCAGACGGGTTAGATGTTATAGATTATCGTAACTTGAAAAAGTACTACGCAGAGCATAAGCTTACTGATTTAACGGGAATCGCAAACCACTTTGAAGCACGACTGAACGCTGTGGGTATATTTACGCCTACAGAGTTCTTAAATGCTTCTAGCGATACTCTAAGACGACTAGTCTTCCGCAGTGTTATAGGTGAAGACTGGTATCAGCGACTTAGAGGATATGAAGTAGATAATGTAATTACTAAGCTTGGTAATGTAGGGCGACAGTTTGTGCTTGATGTCAGAAGCGCAGATGATAGTGTAATTCTGCCACGTTTTCAATACTTATGTGAAACAACAGGAAAGAAACTAAGATATAACAACGTGGACGCTAGAGGAGTTTACGTTTGGGCTATGTTTCAGACTGGCGACCACTGGTATGTCCGTAAAATGCACAAACAGCCGTTCTTTACAGATAGGGACATCTACGCAAAGGCTTTGTACTTGTTTAACCAACGCCCTAAACACTTAATTATTACTGCTATGGGTATTACTCTTTATAAGCTAGAGCCGTCTGCAAGAAGCCAACAAAGTATTTTTGATGAAGTAAATAAGCAAGAATGGCTTACAACTGCGGTAGATGAAATAAATGAACGTTACGGAAACTTTATACTTTTTTCAGCAAATGCTCTTGAAGGTAAGCACAAAGTTAAACAGAAAATACCGTTTGGCGGGACTAAGTATTTTGAACTGCTTTTGAAAAGAGCTTAATTAGCTTGTGCGACTAGTTAATTTATAGTGCAGCTAGTACAATGTAAACAGTAAAAAACACAGGATTACTAGGAGTTAAACGTTCATGCCAACAATTCAGTTCAAAGGTAAGTCATTTGTCCAAAACCACCATTTGGCAGTACCATTCCACCAACTAGTTCCTCAAAAAGAAAAAAGCCTTACAGATTCAGCTAGCTTAAAAGACAATTTGATTATTCAGGGCGACAATCTACTAGCTCTAAAGGCACTACTACCTACCTTTGCAGGAAAAGTTGATTGTATTTACATAGACCCACCTTACAACACAGGTAATGAAGGTTGGATTTATAATGACAACGTCAAAAGTCCAATCATTAAAGAGTGGATTGGTCACGCTGTCGGCAAAGAAGGCGAAGACCTTACAAGACACGACAAATGGTTGTGTATGATGATGCCCCGCTTAAAACTATTGCGAGAGCTTTTAAGTGATAAGGGTTCAATCATCATCAGCATAGATGATAACGAACAACATAATCTGCGGGGCTTGTGTAATGAAGTATTTGGGGAGCAAAACTTTGTTACGAATGTAATTTGGCAAAAGAAATATAGCCCACAAAATGACGCACAGTACTTCTCTGATATGCACGACTTCCTACTTGTATACGCTAAGGACAAGGAAAACTGGAAGCCAAATGCACTTGCTCGTACAGAGAGCCAAGACGCAGCCTACAAAAATCCAGATAAAGACTCACGAGGTGTGTGGAAAGCTACTGACGCAACAAGTAATAAATCAAAGACCCAACGTCCAAACCTATATTTTTCAGTTAAGAACCCAACAACAGGTGAAGATATATTTCCAACAGAAAACCGTGTCTGGCGTTACTCTAAAGATGTTTTTGAGCAAGCAATGGCTGATAATCGTGTGTGGTGGGGAAAAGACGGGACAAACAAAGTACCTTCATTCAAGAGTTTTCTTACTGGCGTTAAGCAGGGTCGTGTTCCTTCTACTATTTGGTCATACCAAGATGTTGGACATAACCAGTCAGCAAAACAAGAATTGAACATCATCTTTGACGATAATGATTTTGAAACTCCAAAACCTACAACTCTTATCAAACGTGTATTGGAACTAGCAACTGATAAAAACTCAATAGTGCTTGATAGTTTCGCTGGTTCTGGTACAACTGGTCAAGCTGTACTTGAAGCAAACATTGAAGACGAAGGACAACGTAAGTTTATCCTTGTTGAAATGGAAGATTATGCAGATAGGCTTACAGCAGAACGCATACGGCGGGTTTCTAAAGGCATTCCAAATGCGAATAGCGAAATGCTAAGAAATGGTTTAGGTGGAAGTTTTAGTTACTTTGAGCTTGGTGAGCCAATAGAAATAGCCAGTCTTTTAAGCGGCAGCAAACTACCTTCATATAAAGAACTTGGACGCTATGTTTACTACACAGCAACTGGTGAAGACTTTGATGATAATACGTTAGATGAGTCTAAGAATTACATAGGTACATCAAGTCAGTTCACTGCATTTATGTATTACAAACCAGACATTGAGTATTTAAAAACAACCGCACTAACACTTGATGAAGCTCGTAAGTTACGAAGCGAAAATGGCGATAAGCAGTTACTTGTTTTTGCACCAACAAAATATGTTGAACAAACAGAGTTAGATAATTTAAAGATTACATTTTGTCAGTTACCATTTGAAATCTACAAGGTTAAGTAATGGAGCTACGGGAATATCAAAAGAAAGTTGTTAATAAACTAAGTGATTACCTTGTTGCACTTAACAAGCAAAAAGAACGCTACGATAAACTACTTCAAGTAGACCCAGAATTAGCTTCTGACTTTCACTATCCAAAAAAAGCTTGGGAAGAAATCGGTAGAACAACCTATAAGCCAGCTCAAGACGGCTTAAATAATCCACTCCCAAACTTATTTCTAAAAGTACCGACTGGTGGTGGCAAAACTCTTTTAGCTTGCCACAGTATTGACTTAATAAATAAGCTGTATTTGCAAAAACAAAATGGTATGGTTCTATGGATTGTTCCTACATCACAAATCTATAACCAGACAATTAAACAGCTAAAGGATAGAAACCACCCATACAGGCAGTTACTTGATATATCTAGCGGTGGGAAAACACTAATACTTGAAAAACTGGAACATTTTAATGCAAGTGATGTAAAAGAAAATCTATGCGTTTTAGTAATGATGCTACAGTCATCATCACGTCAAAGCAAAGAAACTTTAAAAGTATTTAAAGATAACACTGGCTATACTAGTTTCTTCCCAGAAGAAGACGATTATAAAAGCCAAGAAGCGTTGCTTAAGGAGTATCCAAACTTGGATACATTTGGGGAGCAAGGTTATCTATATGGAAATCTGCCACTGACTTCAATGGGGAATGTAATGCGTTTACTAAAACCAATAACTATTATTGACGAAGGTCATAAAGCATATAGTCAAACTGCTAGGGAAACAATTTATGGATTTAATCCTAGCTTCGTGCTTGAGCTATCTGCAACGCCACCAGAAGGTGTAAATAAGTTAGTTGAAATTACTGGTACTGAATTAAATGAAGAACAGATGATTAAGTTAGACTTGCACTTAGTAAATAAAAATACTGTTGGTTGGAAAGAAACACTTAATGAAGCTACTGCTAGACGAAACAGTCTTGAATTAAAAGCCAAAGAACACGAGCAGAATACTAATCTATATATTCGTCCAATAATGCTTGTACAGGTTGAAAGAACTGGAAAAGACCAAAGGGACGGCATACTCATTCATGCAGAGGACGCAAAAGAGTACTTGATAAAGCAACTTGCAATACCAGAAGAACAAATTGCTATTAAGTCATCAGATAAAGACGATATAGAAGGCATTGACCTGTTAGACAAAGACTGCGAAATACGATACATAATTACTAAACAAGCACTCCAAGAGGGTTGGGATTGTCCATTCGCTTACGTTTTATGCGCATTAACTAAATCGCAATCTGAAACTGCAATGACACAGCTCATAGGTCGTGTGCTAAGGCAGCCGTATGCTCGTAAGACTGGAATTAAAGAACTTGACGAGTGTTATGTTTACTCTTTCCAACACGACACAAGCAAGCTAGTCAGAGGCATTAAGACTAACTTGGAAGGCGAGGGCTTGGGTGATGTAGTTGGGCGTATAAGTGTAGATACTGATTTAGAGGATAACCCTGATTACGTTCCTACAAAAGAAATGGTATATAGGGACGAGTTTAAACACTTTGAAGGTAAAATCTATCTGCCAGTATTTGCTATTAAATCTGGTAATGATTGGCGTGAAGTTAGTTACCAAACAGACCTTCTTTCTAAGTTAGACTGGAATAAAATTGACCTGTCTAAACTTGGTGAACTAACACTAGAAAATAAAACCAGTGATGACGATATTCTTAGTATCGGCTTTTCGTCTGGTTCACTAGAGAACGCAGAAGTTAGTAAACTTGAATATGAAAGTGAAATAGACAATGAATACATTGCTCGCCAAATAATAGATGTAGTTCCAAATCCTTGGGTTGCATATAGTGTTGCTGAACGTGCTATCAAAGAGTTGCTTAGTCGTTATGACAAAGAAGTGATTGCTAGCAACCTCGTATTCATAATAGAGGAATTGCGAAAACTCCTATACGAACAAAGAGACACCTTATCTGAATCCATTTTTAGGCAGTTACTGGAAGAAAAAGTTATGAAACTTTACATGCTTCAAGGTAGTACGAACTGTGTCTTGCCAAGTAGCGTTATAGTTCGTAGCAAGACACGCTTAAACCATATAGACGGTGGACAATTACAGCGCAGTTTGTTTGATTATATGCCAGCCGAAGATGTTAATGGACTAGAGGAAGAAGTTGCGCTGTACCTTGATAACCAGCAGCAGCTTTTGTGGTGGTATCGCAATATGTCACGAGCCGATTACCGAATACAGGGCTGGAAGCCAAACAAAATCTATCCTGACTTTATTGCAGCAAACAAGAGTAAAGAAAGTAACTACGACAAGCTTTATGTACTTGAAACTAAGGGCGACCAACTTGCGGGTAACTTAGATACTGAATACAAACGAAATATATTAAACCTGTGTAGTGAACTTGCTGTTGAAAAAAGCTGGAATGAGCTAGACCTCGGACAAGAAGACAATCAGATTGTATTTGCTATGGTAGATGAAAAACATTGGAAGTCGCAGCTCAACACGTTGATTGAAAGTTAGCTATGTATCTTTCAAAATCCGACTTTCTTAAATACCAGTGCTGCCCTAGCTATTTATGTCTCTGGAAATATAAAAAAGAAGTTGTGCCTGTTGATGATGAGGAAGAAATAAATCGTAGGCTAGAACAAGGTAACGAAGTTGAACGCTATGCACGAAATCTTTTTCCTAACGCAACGCTAATTGAGTCGCATGGCAAAAAGGCACGTAACCAAACGGAAGAACTAGTTAATAGCGGAGTTAAAGCTATCTTTCAAGCCACTGTATATACAGACAAAGAATTATTAGCTATGGCAGACATCATTGAGTTTGATGAATCCACGAAGACGTGGACTTTGTACGAGGTAAAATCAACTAATTCCGTCAAGAAAGAGCATATTTACGACCTTGCATTTCAGCGTGTAGCGTTTGAAGACGCTGGCTATAAAATTGGCGAAGTTAGCGTTATACATTTAGATAAAACTTATAAACGAAAAACTATAGTTGAGCCGAGTGACCTACTAACGCAAACTGATGTTACCGACAAGGTTGAAAAGGTGCTGCCGACTATCCGTGAACAAGCTTATGACGCTGTTGAAACATTAAAGCAGACAGAAGAACCTACAAAATGTAGCTGTAGACTTAAAACTAAGTCTGGACACTGTCCGACATTTTCATACCTTAATCCAGACATTCCAGAGTATTCGGTCTTTAACATTTCACGCATTGGCAGCAAGAATCTAGCTGTACTTGTAGACGGCGATATACACAATGTCCATGATGTACCAGAAGACATAAAGCTTTCCGTTGGACAGCAGAACCAAGTAAAGGTTGCTAAGAGTAAAAATCCTATTATAAACAAGCCAGATATAGATGAACTGTTGAGCGAGCTTGAGTACCCGCTATATTTTCTAGACTACGAAACTGTTTCATCAGCACTTCCAATGTTTATAGGCTGTACGCCATACCAGCAAATACCTTTCCAATACTCCTTGCACGTTTTAAGAGAACCTAACGGTGAACTTGAGCATTACGACTATCTTGGGCGTGATAGCGTCAAACCACCCATGCCAGAGCTGTTAGCTAGCCTACAAAGCCATTTAGGGAATACTGGTAGTGTCATTGTCTGGTATAAAGTATTTGAAAAAGGTCGCAACACAGAAATGGCTAATTCATATCCTGAATACGCAGAGTTCTTAAACGGTGTTAATGACAGAGTATTTGACCTTATGGACGTGTTCAGCAAGCAGCACTATGTTCATCATGATTTTAAAGGCAGTAGTTCAATTAAATACGTACTGCCAGTACTTGTGCCAGAGTTCTCTTATAAAGAAATGGACATACAGAACGGCTTAGTGGCTTCTATTCGTTGGTATGACGCAGTAATGGGTGTAGCAGACAACGAGCAAGCCGAAAAAACCTTTGAATCGCTTTTGAAGTACTGTTGTTTAGACACACTGGCAATGGTAAAAATCTATGACTATTTAAAGAAGCTATGAACTGCCATTACAAGAAAGACAGTTATTGTAGTCAGGTTTTAGCTAGCTTTAATGTAGATGATTGGCTCATGGTTACTAGCCCAGCAGGTCATTTGTTTGACGGCTTAACTTGGTTGCTTCGTTCAGCTCAAGAGTGGCAGGTACAATCTGAACTAAATCTTGGGGTTAATGGCTATTCAACACAGGTCTATGCAATGGATTCGGTATTACTCCGTGCAAGAACGCTGTTTGAGTTTTTTACAGGTAAAGGAAGTAATTACTGCCATGCTCGTTGTCTTTTTGGTCTAACCAAGCAAATCTCAAAACCTGATAATTTTGATGTGCTGAATAATGAGCTACATAAAAGCTCATTACATATACAGAATCGTACTGAAACCAACCAGATTACTGGTCAAGACGGCAGTACTCAAAAAGATTTGAATCAAATGCCACCAGACATTGCACGTATCGTGCTTGGATTATGGAAAGATTTTGAAAAAGAATTACAAAGCACAAATTCTGCACACTATGATAAGGCTGTGAAGTGTCGTGAGCAAGCAGAGCTGGATTCAATAGAAGTTACAAATAATATTAAAGCTAGGGGTACTGCATACTCTAGTCCCAAAAGCCTGTCTATTACCCTTACGACACTCTTTAGTGGTACATATAATATATATATGAATAATGAAGATTTTACTCAAAACTCTGCTGAACTAAAGAATACTCTACTCCTAGAAGCTAAAAGACTATCAGACATAATTGACACCTTTGAGCGCAGTTCCGATAACCACACTGCTTACTACGCTTACCTGAAAGACCCGTTAATCAACAGTGGTGTATTGTGTGATGACATTCTGCAAGGAGTTCATAATGATGTGGTGCTATTGGCTATGATTGGCACACGAGCGTTATTGGAAGACGCAATAAATGTCCATTACCTTGAATCTAAGGCTGATGAAACAGAGCGAATGGCAACCGCAGCAGACTGGTTTAGACTGTCCAATCACCCTAAAGCATACAAGAATAAACTAGATGATAAGTCTGTCGCACAACGAGCAAAAGAAGCAGGAAAAGATACCGAAGCTTTGCACGATAGTGAATATGCTGATTTCTGCAACTACACACATAGCACCGCACAGCGTTCACTGCTCAACACACCGTCTTACCGAATCGTGGTAGCAAATAAGGCAGTAGTCGCAAGCCTGAAAGCTTATACAAATATCGTAACTTGTGTAGCCAGAATACTAGGGGAAGCAACGCCCGAAAAAGTAACTAAGGCTGCTACTAGATATCTTGATAAATATAGGTCAAGCGTTACGGAAGCAACTCTGCCTATTATTAGTTAGCTATCAACTACAGTAATTTGCATTTGGTCGTCTATTTTTACAATTTGATTATTCTTAGGTCTGTGTCCCAAGCCTTTTTCAATAAACTCATATTCAAAAAATCTATCGGGCAAGCTGTTTGGCACTGGAAGAATGGATATAGGTGGGTGCAGCCTAACGAGTACATACTGGTCAAGTGACTTTAGCTTTACAATTATACAAAGCTCCAAAATGTTTAACTTTAGCTTCTTCAATTTAGTAGCTAGCTCAATAAAGTTTATCTGCTCGTCTGGTCTAGTAACGTAACAAATAAAAGTGACTAGTGGAGCGTTGAACTGTATCTTTTTCAGTTTATTAACAATAGCTTCATGAAGACTAACTTTTGAATGGTTTTCCCACTCAAAGATTTCAAAGTTACCAAGTTCAGATGTTCCCAAGCCTCTATCATCAGTTTCAGTTATGTGAAATGCAAGGAAATCAGGAGCAACATCTTCGGGGTTTGGTCGTAAGTACCAGACAGTTCCGTCATAGTAACTGACTGTGGCTGCAAACATACCAGCAACCCAAGCTTCACGAAGGACTTTGTACTTACTAGATGTCAGTGCTTCTTCGCCAACTTCCTTGCGAGTATCATTTAGTAACTCTATATAGACTCGTGGATTAACAAATATCCTGTCATTATTGGTGCGTTTCTTCGGCATACTATATTTTATAGCTATAACAGAATAAAATGACAGTAATGACTAAAGGTAAATCCAAGAACCCCAAGTGGAAAGACTTTGAGGAGAGTGCAAAGCAAGCTAGCTCCAAGATATTTAGTAATCAAACTGTGAAGCCCAATCAAAAAGTCATGGGAACTATTAGCCAAGTACTAAGGCAGATAGACGTTAAGGTTGGTGACGAAGACTTTATAGATATTGAGTGCAAAGACCACGCTAAGCCAGTTGACCTGCCTAAAGTTGAGCAGTTTGCGAATAAGCTAAAAGACGAAAATGCTAAAAGTGGCATTATGATTTCAAACGCTGGATTCACAAAGTCTGCTTTACGGACAGCCGAACACTATAATATAAAACCAGTTGTTCTTGTAGATAAAGGACATGCTAATACCAGCAAGTTTATGATTAAAGCCCCAGTGATTGCCGAAGGATATTACTTAGACTCAATTTCATACGGCGTAGAGCAAACGGGTCAAGATTTTCGTTTCTCGCCACTCGTATGGGATATGAAAGTATCAGACGGTTCAGACCCGCCAAGAAACATCTATGAGCTATTTAGAGACCATTGGAATGACGGCACTATAGATATTACCCAAGAGGGTTCTTACCAATACAAGTTTGACCAAGTTCCTATCATTGACCTACGTGGCGATGTAATAATTGTAGACTTGTCTTACAGGTACATAGTTAAAGCGGACAAACGTCAGGGTTCTGCTGCTGCACAAATGGCTCGTGGCTTTTACAACTTAAATGATAATTCATTTACATCATCAGAGGACATTGTTTTTGAGCCTATAGAAATTGACAAGATTAGTGAGTGGCCCGAATTGGCTGATGAAACACTGAGAGCGCAGCCGTTCCGCCTTGTTGGTAAGTCCCCATTGCCTGATGAACCACCTTTATCAAGTTACCAAAACCCGTTTACGAACGAAATGTTAGACCCAGAGAAAGTAAAAAGCGGTATTTATATTTAAGTGCCGAAATGGGTACTAATGGTTCAGCCAACTATATAGGAACGCAGGTGTTTTTAGATTTGTACTGTTTTCTGATATTCTTTAAGAAGTAGCGTTTTAATTTCGTAGCTTAAAGCGCACCATCAAAAATGTATTACGTCAAGTAGGGCTTTTTTGTTATTATAGATGTATGAATAATAAAGCCTTAGCTACATTAGAACCACTTATCGGTGAATGGGAATACACAATGTACAATTGTTGGTTCTTAGAGAGTATGGATACTGAAGTAAAAGGCTTTACGACCATCGATCGACTGCACGATGCTTTTATAGTGATGCGAAGTAGCGACGCAGACAAAAAGCCTAGTGACGTATGGGTCATCGGCTACAGCGACCCTCAAGAAAAATATCAAATGTTTTATTACGATCAACGAGGCGTTGCTCGTATCTTCAATATTGACTTTGATGGCAAGAAAATGGTCTTCTGGAGAGAGGATAAGGACTTCTACCAGCGAATGATTTTAGAAATCAAAGCTGATAGCTTACATACTATAGCTAAAGCGTCAGATGATAAGGGCAAGACTTGGAGAAAAGACCTCGAGATGTCTCACGTAAAAGTTATAAGGAGTTAGGTTGGTAGATATGAAATCAAAAGAATCTAATCTAAAAAGGATGGACAACATTGGCATCGTTGTGGAATCTCTAGACGAAGCCGTTTCGTTTTTCACGGAGCTTGGCTTACAGCTTGAAGGGCGGGCAATGGTTGAAGGAGAATGGGCTGGGCGTGTCACTGGACTAGGCGACCAGAGCGTTGAGATTGCTATGATGGTTACTCCCGATGGACATAGCAGATTGGAACTATCACGTTTTCTTACCCCACCCGTAGTTGCCGACCATCGCAATGCTCCAGTGAATGCTCTTGGCTATCTACGCACAATGTTCACTGTAGAAGACATTGACGAAACAGTAGCTAGACTTCAGAAGCATGGAGCGGAGCTTGTCGGTGAAATAGTTCGGTATGAGGATTCATATCGCCTATGCTACATTCGCGGTCCTGAACAAATCCTGATTGGACTAGCAGAAAAGCTCACGACGGAAACTGAGCGCGAATAGGCCATTAATCATCCAAATAGGTTGCAAGATAAATTAAACCGATTTGCAAGGTCGTTGAGTTTATATGAATTAACATTTTCGGGATTGGCGGTTAGAAATACGTCGGCTATTCGGCAGCAAATAAGATAATTTAGGGCCTGTAGGATTCGAACCAAATCACCTCTGTTAAGATGTCTTTACAAAAGAAAAAGACCGTTGCATAGCAGTACGGTCTATCTCTGTTAAACAGCTACTGGCTGAGTATTATGTACCAGGTTAGAACCTTATTCCTTGCTAGTGGTGCAGCTTAGCGCACGAAGTTAGACCCATTTTAGTTCTCTAGCTTATCCTTCCCAACTTTAGAAGCAACTTGAGCGAACTAGAAGGTCCAGGCCAATGCTCAGAAATAATATTTTTCCCAGCTCCTTTTGCTATAGCCCTTAAAGCTAATGCCACAATAATAGCATCGTCTAATTGCCCAGCAACTGGAATAAAGTCTGGTACGATGTCAATTGGCATAGCCAGGTAACCGATAAGCACAACTAGTATAATTTTGTATCGTCTAGGAATTCGCTTTTCAACTAACAAACCTTTAAAAAGGATTAAACAATCGGGTATAAAGCCACCAATGGCTCTGGCTTGAGTTTTCTTACCCGCAAAGTAGAGACCTAATACGAACACCAAGTATAGGCTTAACATAACTGCAAAGATGATTAATATGGTTTTCACCTATGAATCATAACAAAGGTTCTAACGTCCCGCTTAGTCTAGTTACTTTTACAGATACAAAAAGTCTGGCTGGGGATGAGGGATTCGAACCCCCGAATACCAGGACCAAAACCTGGTGCCTTACCACTTGGCCAATCCCCAATATGTAGTAGCGTAACAGGGTGATTTTACCCTATTTGACGCTAATGTTCAATTCTTGTTACCTCTGATCTATGGATAGTCTGGTGCGGCTTCGAGGTTAAAGAACTCTTCGAGTGTGGGATTGCCCTGTTTGGAAAGCTCTTCAGCCAAAGCCTTGCCGACGTATCGTAAATGCCAGGGCTCGTATACATAGCCAGTAACAGCTTGCTTATCTTTGGCATAGCGGATTATGAAGCCATATTTATAGCCATTATTCGCCACCCACTTCCCTTCTGTAAGCGCACCAAAACATTCTTCTATTTCGCATTTCCGATTGGCTGGTTCGACATCGGCTGCTAAACCAGTCTGATGTTCACTATGGCCTGGGCGAGCGCTTTGAGTATCTGCAGCTGTTTTTCCTTGTATCTTCACGTAGTGGCTATACAAGCCCGTCTGGTATGTATATGACCGGTAGCCGCTAGCCAGCATAAGGTGTAAACCATCTTTCTCTGCTCCAACAAAAAGCTCCTCAAGAGCTTGGGCGGCTACTTTCCTCATTTTCATTTCGTCACTGCTGGAAGCTAAACGTAACTCAACATTGGGCACCACTAAATCGTTGGGTGCGTATGACTTGGGTTGGAGCTGGCGTTGTTTATTGGTTATCACCCACAGGCTCGCAGGGTTATCCAGAGAAAACTGTTTTTTATCGAAGACGTTGCTGGTTGTTCCGTTTTGCTGTTTCGAACTATCTGTCACGGTCTGTCGCATCCCTGCATAGCCACCTATTACGATGACTGCCAGTGCTAATAAAACCACAAGAATTTTTTGCATATTTCCTATTATTGTACGGGCAGTTCACAAATTAGAAAAATTGTAGCAATTTTTCGGCATTATTACATTATAATAAAAGTTAGAATAGTTACATAAACCGGAAAACTGAAAAATATGGCTAAGGCTACCCAAAATGCCACAGATTACATTGTGCCACTGAATATGAATGGGCTTCAGGGCCGAATGTTGCATATGCCTGCTCCAAAAGGTAAAGAAAAAGAAATACTATTTGTCTATGGTCACCACTCCAGTCTTGAACGCTGGTTTGGACTTATGCAGAACCTGAACCGGTATGGCGCGGTTACCATGCCGGACTTACCCGGTTTTGGTGGTATGGATAGTTTTTATAAAATTGGTGAAGTCGCCAGCATTGATAATCTGGCTGACTACTTAGCGGCGTTTATTAAGATGCGCTATAAACGCCGAAGGGTGGCTATTGCCGGTATGAGTTTGGGGTTTGTAATAGCCACCAGAATGCTACAGCGTTACCCGGAACTGACCCGTAAGGTCGACATGCTCATAAGTGTTGCAGGCTTTGCGCATAAAGATGATTTTACCTTCAGTGCGAATCGTATGTGGTTTTACCGTACAACTGCGTGGCTGTTTTCATCCAGGTTGCCTGCGCTATTCTTCCGCCACATAGTTCTGAATAAATATGCAATACGTTCAGCGTATCAACATACCCATAATGCTAAAAAGAAGTTTGCAGGCTTGTCAGTGGAAGAATTGCAAAAGATGCTGGATGTAGAAGTACGGTTATGGCAGGAAAATGAAGTCCGAACCTACATGAAAACAAGTCTGGAGTTTTTAGAGCTGGACAATTGTAAAACCAAAGTGAATCTGCCTGTGTATCATGTAGCTGTGGCTAGTGACAACTATTTTGACAATCGTATTGTCGAGCAGCATCTCAGAGTTATATTTAAAGAATATCACCTGCTGGACACGCTAATCTTGGGTAACCACGCTCCCAGCATTATTGCTGACGCCAAAGCTGCCGCGCCTTTTGTCCCTCCTAAGCTGCGCCGTTTGCTCGCCCGCAGGTAATGTCTGCATTTGTATCTGGCGGCTTCTGTCGCCTGCAGGTATGGTATACTGGAGTCAATTATGAAAATCGGACTTGTATGCCCGTATAGTGTTGCCAAAGGTGGGGGCGTCCAGGAACATATATTTGCCAGCCAAGCAGAGTTGCGGAGGCGGGGGCATGACGTATATATTCTGACTCCACAACCGCGCGGTTACGAAGCCGAAGCTGCCAAGCACATCATCTTTATCGGCAGTGCAACTTATTTTAACTCCCCGCTTCATACTACTGTCCAGGTATCGGCGAGCGTTAACAATACCATAGACGAGGTACTTGCCAAACATGATTTTGATATCTTGCACTTTCATGAGCCGTGGGTCCCAATGCTTAGCGCCCAGATTTTAAGCCGTTCAAAATGCGTAAACGTTGGGACGTTTCATGCCAAGCTGCCTGAAACGATGATGACAAGAACTATGATCAAGGTAGTTACTCCTTACACAAAGTCAGTTCTAAAGTATATCGATGCATTTACTGCCGTTTCAGAAGCCGCTGCAGAATATGTATGCAGCCTGACTGATAAGCCAGTAGCTCTTATACCTAATGGTATTAACCTTAAGAAGTATTCAGGTCCCATAAAGCGCAACGAGGATAAACAGCAAAAGACGATTCTCTACATAGGCCGTTTAGAGCAAAGGAAAGGTGTGAAACATCTGCTTCATGCGTTTGAGGTACTGCACAAGCACAAACCTGACGTCTCATTGGTTATTGCCGGGGATGGCCCAGACAGAGAAAAACTGGAGACACTTGCCAGGGAGTTGGAACTGCGCAACGTGTCATTCTTGGGTTATATCACCGATAAGGAAAAAATCCATTACTTGCGTACTGCTGACTTATTATGCGCACCTTCGGTCTATGGTGAAAGCTTTGGTATTGTCCTCCTGGAAGCAATGGCAACAGGCGCAGTTATAGTTGCTGGCGATAACCCAGGGTATGCGAGTGTGTTAAAAGGTACTGGCGCACTATCGTTGGTTAACCCTAAGCATTATGCTGATTTTGCAAAGCGTATGGAGTTGCTACTCTATGAGAACAAGCTGCGACAGTTGTGGCGTAAATGGGCCGAGAGCCAAATCAAACGTTACACGTACCCGATTGTCGTTGATCACTATGAAGAGGTATACCGTGAAGCCTTGCACAAACATGCCCGCAAAGTGCGAACGTAAGCTAAAGCAATGAGAGCATATAAAATAGCATTCGTGCTGGACGATACGCTGGATTCCACCGACGGTGTACAGCAGTATGTGTTGTATGTGGGTAGACGGCTCGTGACTCTTGGCCATGACGTCCACTATATTGTTGGCGAAACTAAGCGTACGGATATCCCTAATATTCATAGCCCGGGCCGCAACCTTAAGGTCAGATTCAACCAGAACCGTATGTCTATGCCTTTGCCTAGCTCTAAAAGAAAACTTCGTGGACTATTGCAACGCGAAAAGTTTGACATTATACATGTCCAGATGCCGTACAGTCCGTTTCTGGCCGGCAGAGTGCTACAGGCTATCGGCTCACAGACGGCTGCTATAGGCACTTTTCACATTGCTCCGCACTCACGGCTTGTGTATGTTGCCAATGTGCTGCTAAGGATTATGGTACGTAGGTCGCTCCCACGTTTCGATGAAGTTATCAGTGTGTCAGAAACTGCACAAACGTTTGCCAAACAGACTTTTAAGATAGACAGCGTGATCATCCCCAATACAATTGCTGTAGCTCCTTTTAGGGAGGCGACACCAATTGAAGCGTACAAATCAACTACAAATATTATATTTTTTGGCCGCTTAGTAGAACGCAAGGGCTGTCAGTACTTCTTACAGGCTATTAACCGGCTTCGTCAAAGTAACGGCTTGCCGTCAGATTGCAAAGTATTGATCTGTGGTAAAGGCCCTATGGAGGGTTCGCTGAAGGCGTACGTTGCTAGACATCACCTTGGCGATACTGTGGTATTCACGGGCTTTGTGAGCGAAGAAGATAAGCCGCGATACCTGGCGTGTGGTGATATTATTGTTTACCCTAGCACTGGCGGTGAAAGTTTTGGTATTGTTTTGTTGGAGGGCATGGCAGCTGGACGTGGTGTTGTGCTTGCAGGTGACAACCCAGGCTATGCTGGCGTACTTGGCGCACGGCCTGACTTTTTATTTGACCCCACTGACGAAAGCGGTTTTGCAGACAAACTCTCAACCTATCTTGGCGATCCGGCTATCCGACAGCGGGCGAGCGTCTGGCAGCGTACCTATGTAGAGCAGTTTGATGTTCCGGCTGTGACGGCTACAATAACGGCGGTATATGCAGCAGCGTTGCATAAGCGACGCAGTTAAGCGATAATGGAGGGGTCATGTTTGGTCTCCGTAATAAAGAGAAAGAAAATACAGTCAACGTTACCATCTCTAACCGGACTGTTGTTAGAGTTCTATTGATTATCATCCTGACAGTGTTAGGTTTGAGTGCGCTCCAGCAGGCCCAACACGCTCTGGTCCTTATCTTCACTGCCTTCTTTTTAGCTTTGGCCCTCAATGCCCCTGTTCATTGGCTGGAAGAGCATCTACCGGGCAAAAAACGTGGCAGCAGGTCTCTTGCTACAGCTCTGTCATTTCTAGTCATTATCCTCTTTTTAATAGGATTCCTTGCAAGCATTGTGCCCCCTTTGGTTAAGCAGACTAATAATTTTATTGCCTCAGCACCTGGCTTGGTGCGCCAGGCTAAAAGCCAGGACAGTGATGTTGGTAAAATAATCAGACGTTACAACCTTGAGAAACAGGTTCAGAACTTTTCTAATGAATTGGATGAACGCCTCAAAAATGCCGGCGGCACAGCACTCTCTACAGTCGGCAAAATTGGTAATAGCGTGTTCTCTGTCCTTGCGATATTGGTTCTAACTTTCATGGTATTGGTTGAAGGGCCTCGTTGGCTGCGGGTTATAAAGGACATTATCCCAGATGAACATCATGGGCGTATTGAATACCTTGCCCAAGGAATGTATAAGGTAGTCAAGGGCTATGTGAATGGTCAAGTTGCTTTAGCTGCGCTGGCTGCATTACTGATCACGCCAATGTTCTTTATACTGGATATTAGTTATCCGGTAGCGCTCATGGTCATTGTGTTCATTTGTGGCCTTATACCTATGGTGGGACATACGTTTGGAGCGATCATTGTTACTTTGGTTGCGCTCTTTACCTCAGCCTGGGCGGCCATCATTATCCTTAGCTACTACTTCCTTTATCAACAGATAGAGAACTACCTGATTCAGCCAAGAGTTCAGGCCAACTCAACTGACATGTCGCCTTTGCTTGTATTTATATCAGTACTTATTGGCGTGAACTTTGGCGGTATATTCGGCGGTTTAGTGGCAATCCCGCTTGCTGGTTGCGCCCGCGTTGTGGCATTGGACTATATGCGTCGTAAGAAGATTATTGAACCACCAGACAGTGATGCTTACAAGGCTTAAGCTTACAAACGATACCAGACAGTGCCATTAGCAGTATCTGCAAGCCCTATCCCCTGTTCTTTAAGTTCACTGCGTATTGCATCTGACTCTTCCCAATCTTTAGCCTGGTGATGGGTTTTACGATTCTTGATCATAGCGCGTTGTTCGTCAGTAATATTAGCAACTAACAAATCAATACCCAGTATGTCACGCACAGATTGCAAGTAAGTATTGAATGGCGCAACCTGGCTCTCATGCAGTCCAATCTCTTCTATCTTAGCTAAGGTTTCACTGAGTGCTGCAAGGGCTTGCGGAGTATTGAGGTCGCTCTCTAAGCTTTTCTTGATTAGTAGCGCAGCTTGCTCAAAGTCGGCTTGCTTACTAAGCTGTGTCGCTAAAGGTTGGTGCCTCAGAGCGGCAATCCTGGTGTAGTTATTGAGGCGATTCTGGGCAGCCTCAAGGATAGCCCAGGTAAAGTTACCTTCAGTACGATAATGGCTCGACAGGATAAGTAGCTTGTAAGCTTCGATGCTGAAGCCCTTGTCTGTAATGTCCTGCAGTGTGTATACATTACCTAGTGACTTGCTAATCTTTGTGCCATTGACTTTAATATGACTGTTATGCAGCCAATACTTAGCAAATGGCTTCCCTGTTATTACCTCTGTTTGAGCTATCTCATTGGTATGGTGGACGGGTATATGGTCGATGCCTCCGGTGTGGATGTCTATCTGATCACCAAGTAAAGCGCGGGCCATGGCTGAACACTCTAAGTGCCAACCAGGAAAGCCTTTGCCCCAGGGGCTGTCCCATTCCATGTCACGTTTTTGCCCCTCAGGACTATACTTCCATACAGCAAAGTCAGTGACGTTCTTCTTCCCCTTGTAAGCAACGCGGGCTCCCGGCTGCAAACCTTCAATGTTAAGCTTGGCTAGCTTACCGTAATCGTCTAGCTTGCTGGTATCAAAATATAGGCCGTCACTTGCAATCGTATACGTAAATCCTCGTTTCTCCAGTTCTTCTACAAATGCAATTTGCTGTGGAATGTACTCGGTTGCCCGGGGCATATAGTCTGGCCGAAGCAAGCCGAGCAAGTCATAGGCTTCATGGTCAGCAATTTTAATATACTTGTCTGCCACATTCCACGCAGTCAAGCCTTCGCGCTTGGCACCTTTTTCCATCTTATCTTCGCCGCTGTCTTCGTCACTTGTGAGATGACCAACATCGGTAACATTTTGGACACGCACAACGTCATAACCGATTGCCTTCAAGCTGCGCACCAATACGTCCCAATATATGTATGCTGCCCAGTTACCAATGTGTGGCTGGCTATAAACAGTTAAGCCACAGGTATATACCGTAACCTTTGGGGGGTTAAGGGGTTGTAAGTCGTCAGTCTTACTGGTGAGTGTATTATGAAGTTTCATTTGTTTGGTTCTGTTCAAGATCATCAAGGAGTTCGCTCGCAAACCTGATACAGTCCGACTTAACTTCAGTAAATGGCCGGCCGTCCTGGATCTTGAAGCCACTGGCATATTTGTGCCCCCCGCCGTCAAAGCGTTTAGCGAGCTCGTTAGCAATGGCTGATCCTTGGTTGCTGCGTATCTTTGCCGTCACTTTGCCGTCCCTATACACTTTAAAGGCAATCGCCACTTCAGTGCCCGTGGTCATACGCATGTCTTCAAGCACCAACATTGATGGATTGTACTGCGGGCTGTATTTCTCAATTTCGCTCCAAGGAATACTCACAACTGCAACACGGTTCTCCGCAAAATACTCCACTCGTTGCAGAAGTTCGCCCTTATAATGAGTAAGTTCCGGGCTCTTACGCATAAGCTGGCGCCTGGTGTAATCAAGCTCAGCAAGGCTAATGCCGCTTTCGACCAGTTCGGCTACAATGTGTATGCTGCGGGCACTGGTAGCTTCAGTAACCAAGCCCAAACTGTCCGACATAATAGCAGTGGCAACCATCTTCTTTGCGGTAAGGTTTAGTGGCCAGTTGAGTTGGTGAGCAAGCTCATAAACGACTTCCCCAGTTGCTACAGCTTGGTGCTGATTACATACAATTGTGGCGAACGGTATGCTGGCCTCAACATCATGATGGTCAATAATGATGCACGGGCGTGCCGCAAGCCAACTCTTTTGTTGGCTGCTACTAAGCTTTTCTAACAAGCTTATAGCACTCGTGTCAACAATAATACTGGCGTCAAATTGTGCGGGCAAATCCTTGCTCACCCTATCCCAGCCTTCAAGGTAGGTCAGATAAGATGGTATATCGACAGCACAGTATAGGTAGGGCTCCTTATCAAGGCCGTCTAAGATTTGTTCGAGTGCCAATGCACTACCTAAACTATCGCCGTCAGGGTTATCTGCTTGGACGATGATAATGCGTCGTGCAGTATCAACAATCTTTTTAATTTTGGCGGCCTCAGAGTACATGCTAGCTATATTGTATAGTTCCCCGCCCGATTATCAAAAGACTAGACATACTTCTTATAAGACCTGCCGGCCCTCCAGGGCCCGTAATAGGGTAATCTGGTCTGCATATTCCAGGTCCACACCTATGGGAAGGCCGCGTGCTAGGCGTGTGACCTTAACTTTGTGGTCACCTATCTGTTGCTGGACATATAATGCCGTTGATTCACCTTCTACACTGGCATTCGTGGCTAAGATGACTTCTTCAGCTTTATCCTCATCAATGCGTTTAACAAGCTCAGCAATATGCAGGTGCTCCGGGCCAATCCCGTCGATAGGTGAAACTAAGCCACCGAGTACATGGTATGTCCCCGTGTAGCTTCCAATCTTTTCAAGTGCGACAATATCAAAAGGCTCAGCAACAACGGCAATGACCTTTTTGTTGCGTTTCGGATCAGTATACAGCTCAGATAGCTCTTTATCGGCTGGTATAAGTGCAAAGGTTTTTTTGCAGTAGCTTATACCTGCGTGCATTTCATCTAATACTGCGGCAATACGTTTGGCTTTAGACGGGTCTGTTCTAGCCAAGTAATAAGCGTACCGTTCAGCAGTGCGCGGGCCGACACCAGGTAACTTGCCTAGTGCGTCAATAGCAGCAGTTAGTGCTGGCGGTAGAACCTGCATATGTTTTACAAACCTAAATCACCCAAGGCACCCATCATGGGCTTCATTTTCTCAGCAGCGACCTTCTGGCTCTCTTGAATCGCCTCCTTAACCGCATCTTCGAGCCAACGTTCTAGCTGGCCAATGTCATCCAAGTCAACATATTCCGGATCAATATGAATTTTCTTAATTTTCTGTTCACCGGTAATCTCAACTTTGACAGCGCCATCTCCTTGTTCGATAATGATTACCTGCTTCTGTAACTCTTTTTGTAGCTTCTTAACTTTCAGTAGCATTTTCGCCTGGTCAAATCGGCCCATAGTGTTCTCCTTTACCACTCTATTATAATGAATTGTACGTTACAGGGTACTGTCGTACAACTTATTCACGTTCTTTCCTACTGTTTTAGCTCTTACTGCGCGTATCTATCATGAGAGCAACAACAATTGCCGCTAAGATCCTAGCCGTCGTTGCCGCCTCAGTCGTCTGAGCTTCCACCTGCTGAATACACATTTGTTCTGGAATGACATTATTTGGATAGGTATTTTTACACTCAGCTATGGCGTTGGGACCAATTATGTAGTCCGTAGCAACAAAAGCTATACCCGCCACGGTGCTTAGCACGATGGTGTTGAAGAGTATTTTTTTATTGATTGAGCCGTTTTCACTGCTGGCATCATCGTGCTTTGTTATCATAATATTAGCGTCTGCATGGTAATGTATGCATGGCTGCGCTAAGGCTGACGCTCTGTGAAGGTTGAGTTAGTTTGTTGTGCTTGAGGCCAGCCTACGAAGTAGTGCGTTAGATGATATATGCAAACTATTGTTATGAGTACGCCCATAGACCCCCAACCAATACTGCGAGCGATTGGGTTACGTGGGAAAATTGCAAACCATACGTCGAACAAATAAGAGATACCCATAGCAATTACAAGGTATAAGAAAGGTATGATGATACTGAATGTGAGCGGACTGCCGATAGCCTGTAGTAGGGCAGTAAGTGCCACAATAGAAATAAATATTGGCGTACGTGCAATACGGATATGTCGTACATACAGGTAACTGCCAAGGAACAACATTGCGGTACTAAAGGCATCCAGAACGGGTGCGTTACCTAGCCAGGTTGTTGGGCTTGGCTGGTTATGTATAAAGAGGTGATAAGGGACTCCCAGGAGGTTCTCGCCGATCGCAAGAGGGGTTGGCCAA
>JBGTMJ010000003.1:0-37592 GCA_041743655.1 Saccharimonadales bacterium (SeqCode)
CTCTGTCCAGTGCCCGCCTTAACTGCATCGTTATATACGTCAGGCATGCGTTGCTTTGTTTTAGCTCTATCCTCGTGGTTAACGACCGAGCCAAAATGATCATAGTTCAAAATTCTCCCGTACTGGCGATTTGCGATTTGCGAGGCAATCGAACCTTGAATAAGGGACAAAACATTCTGCCCAGTTAACTGAGGCCGACCCGTAGAAAATGTATGAGTAATTTTTTGCCCTCGGTTACCAAGTTCGGTTCCCAGCGCAGTGCCTATAACTCCACCCATTGAGTCACCAGAAATCTTATTAACACTGTATCCTTGCTTATGTAGTGCATCCGCAAGGCATTTAATGGTAAAAAGTGCTTCTGAGTCACGTGTGAGACGGCCGGTTTCGCGAAAATATTTGGCGTCCTCACCTTGGATATTACTAGAATAACCATTACCAAACGAAGCTATGTACAACGCCGGTTGTTTATGAACTGCTGCACGTAAAGCGAATTCATAGGCATTTCCAGGATTATTAGTTATGCTTGATCCAGCCGTTGATATGTGAGCTCTATAATTTAAATCCTGGGGGTTCTTCTTATCTTCGACATTAACACTAGCGATTTCAAAGAAATGTCCGTCTACTTCTACAAAGTCTAGAGAGTCGTTAATTTCTTTAAGTTTAGAGGATATGATATCTATGTATTTATCTTCATCGTCCTTTAATATCCTGTAATCACCAGGTAGCACGATTGATTCATTAACGTCATGAACACCGTCAGACGCAAGTCTCTGTCCGGGTACGATAACGGGTTCGTAATCGTAAAAAGACTCCCACTTATTCATAGAATATATATTCTAACATACTATACTTGTAATTGCAAGTATAACCAGCTGACTAGGCAATAGTTAAAAGAAACTTTTTTAATTCTTAACTTAAGACTTCTTTGAAACCACGATTCAACATTGCGGCATAGGCTACATAATTTTCGCCAAAGCTGTGCGGTGCCATACCCCGAGCCGCTAGTATTTTTAGCAAACCAGACGTAGCAATCCTCTTTATATCCTCATTTTTCTGTAGTGTTTTTTCAAAATCACTACCAGTTATGGCACTAACTTCACCATAGCCTACTGCAACAGGGATACCCCGATTAACAGCCGATACTATGTTTGGCAGAATATACGCACCTTTCGTTAGCCCTCGTGCAGAGCGGATGTTAGCATGCAGATTGCCATTTTTATATAAGTTGTCTTGCCACTGCTCGGTACTACCGGGATGAATATCTAGGCGTGGCGTGGGACCATCGTCTATCCAGGTACCGCTCACATCTTCAGGTTTGGTGTTGGCTTCAAAATCACTTCCGTATTCTTTCACAAAAGTAGGGAAAGATTTCTCGCGGTAGTTTGGGGTTTCTACTACGACAGATCCTATTACCTCATTACAAGATCTGGTAGCAAGACCTATCATATCCGCGGTAACGGCAGCACCGCGTGAATAGCCATAAGGCAAAACACCTATGAAACCTATGTGATCTACAACAAGCAAAGCTCTTTTCGCATATGGCGTAAAATCGCCTTGTGAAACTTGCAGGTTTTCTTCTTTCAAAAGGTCGGATTTATACTCTACTCCCGGCCCGGCTGTGACTAGTAAAGGAAGGGGTTTACCGTCGGGTGCCATAATTTCAGTTTCTCGGTTGAAGTGATATAACAATGCACTTTTTATAACCGTATTCAAAGCATTACTATTGATGCGTTGTTCTGGTTTTAGATTTTTTCGCTCATCTACGGGAGTATTAATAAAACTTAGAACTTTATCCAAACTATCACGCGGGGTAACTCCAGTGCCAAAAGGCGTTTGAGTTACAGCGACATACGCATCAGAGTCACCCTCAGACTTGAAAAGAGCGTATGGCGGCAATCCGTTCTCGCTCTCATGAATTGAGTTATATATCTTATTAGAAAAGAACTCTTCTGGATCAGCCTTTTTATATTCGTCATCAAATCTTTCAAGGCTAACTTCAAGATCACCGGGTAAGTTGGTTACGCGGTGGTTGTTATTAATAGTAAAAACATCTCTATAAGGATAAGGCTGTTTTTGAGTATTCACATTCAATCACCTCGTCAAACCAGTAATGTTGACAATTTCATTTTATGGTCAATGACAGCACAATATCACTTATATGTATCTTTGTCAACTCCTTCAATCACAGCTTTGGTATCGGCTAGTGTTTGCCAGCACGCCACTTAGCTATCTCTGCATGGTTGCCACTTAGCAGGACTTCTGGTACTTTCTGGCCACGAAAGTCTTCGGGACGGGTGTATTGTGGAAACTCAATATTTTCATCATTCTCTTGGAAGGACTCGATTTCTGTACTTGTTTCACCACCGAGAACACCGGGTAGCAGGCGTACGATGCTATCAATCATTACCATAGCCGGCAGCTCACCGCCAGTCAGTATGTAGTTGCCGATACAATACTGCCGGTCTACCCACTCAGTAATGCGCTCATCATAGCCCTCATACCTCGGGCACACGATAATGAGGCCCTGGTCTAGCGCAGCTAGTTCTTTGGCGTCGGACTGCTTATATACCTTCCCTCGAGGCGTAGGTAACAGAACCAATGCGCTCTCATCCTTACTTTTAGCTTGTTCGATAGCGGCTACTAACGGTTCTGGTTTAAGGAGCATACCATCACCTCCACCATAAGGGGTATCATCAACTTGCCTGCGTGAGCCTAAGCCAAACTCCCGCAGATTAATATATTCGAACTGAGCAATATCGCGATCCTGCGCTTTCCAGAGCATGCTGGTGTTGAGCACACCCTGGAACATCTCCGGGAATAGAGTAATGATCTGTATCTTCTTTGTCATTTCTACAAATTATATCAGTAGACTCCCCCTTAGGAATAATCCATACACAGAAAGACCCCGATCACTCGGGGTCTTTCTGTCACATAAAGCTCCCAGATACCTTTACAGATAAATGGCTCGCATGAGCTTGTAGTTTTTTGTTTTTGTAACGTTCGTCTTTTAGACTACTGGATACTATACATCAAGATCATCAAACTCTTCAAGCTCTTTTCGAGTCTTAGTTACAACAGTGTTGTGATCATCCTCAGTTTTGGTAGTTTCAACAGTGTCGTCGCCAAAGCTATCCTGGCTTTTCGCAGCATCATCTTGCGAATCGCGCGTGGAAGACCCTCCAGGAGCACCCACACCATTGTCCACGATCTTTAAGTTATAGCGTGCATCATTCTTTGTCCCCAGAGCCCGAAGCAGGGTCCGCAGGCTCTGTGCCGTAGCACCCCGCTTACCAATAACACGACCCAGGTCTTCAGGGTCGACCGTGAGTTCCAGCAGGACTCCCTTTTCATCGATACGGCGTTCAACACTTACCGAATCAGGTTTGCCTACCAGTGATTTAACGATAAACTCTACGAATTGTTGGTCAATGCTGCTCATATCAGGTGCTCCTCCATTACTGTAGTATCTACATTATAGCAACATTATATCCAGCCCGTACAAAGAGCCGCTTTAACAGATACTTTAGTTATGCTTCTTCTTTGGGAGTGGCGGCTTCATCCGGCTTCCCGGCAGTTGCTTCTTTTGCTTCTGCTGCCGGTTGCTTGTCTACCTTTGGCTGGTTCCTGCGCAATTTTTCGGCATTGCGTATTTTACCAGCTTTCTTATCGGTGATCTTTACCCATTCTGGGAGTTTGACACCTTCGCGTTTCAGCAAGCCAGCGGCGCGCTCAGATGGTTGGGCGCCATGGCCAAGGTAGAAAGAGATCTTTTCTTTGTCGAGCTTCACGGTCTTTTCATGCGGATCGTAGTTACCAAGCTGCGCGACAACTTTGCCGCTAGTAGGTGTTAGACGAGCTTCTTGAACTATCACGCGGAACATTGCGTGTCCTTTACGACCAGTACGTTGCATACGGATAGCTAGCATAATGCTTGGTAAATCTCTCTTCCTTTGCGTTACAGATTTCTAAAGTAATCTTGATATATTTTACAGATAAGCGTCTCTGATGTCAAATCTATACCGGTTGAATGTTACTGCTGCTAGATGTATATCGCTGAAGCGCAATCTCGGCAGCTTTCTGCTGGCCAGCTTGTTTACTTGGGCCTGTTCCTTCGCCTCTCAGTTCGCCTTGCACAAACACACCCACGGTAAACGTTTTGTCATGATCGGGGCCTTCTTCGCTCAGGACTTTATACAGTGGTGTATGGCCCTCACGGCTTTGTGCCATTTCCTGCAAATGAGACTTGGCATCCATCCATGACCCACTATCCAAAATTTCTTTGAAAGTACTTAAGATACTTCTGGTGATAAAGTCCTTAGCAACGTCATACCCCTGGTCCAGGTATATCGCTCCTACCACCGCTTCGTAACTGTTAGCCAGTATCTGGGCACGAGCACGTTCAGTACCATGGCGTTCGCCCCGGCTCAAACGCAATAGAGGCTCAAACCCAAAATTGCTTGCCGCAGCACCAATACTTTCGGTGCGTACTAACGCACTGCGCCAGTTAGTCAAAATACCTTCCGGTTCACTGAAGTTGTCAAATAAGTATTTCGTTACTACCAGTTCCAGCACGGCATCGCCCAGAAACTCCAGGCGTTCATTATGCTCGGGGGCAGTCTTTTTGTGCTCGTTCACATAGGAACGGTGCGTGAATGCGAGCACAAGAAGGCTGATATCGTTGAAGGTGACACCCAGCTTCTCCCGTGCAAACGCCTGATAAACACTATAATCTTGCATCACGTATTTTCTTCATCCCAATTAACATTAATTTACCAATGTCATCATAGGCAATCTTATCGATAGCCTGGTTAACCGGAAACCAGCGGATGTCATTCAACCAATCTTCAGGGGTAAGGTCATTGGTATCACCCAAGCCCTGCACCAAGTATATATGCATGGTCATGAGAACCAAGGTCTGGCTGCGGCGATAACGAAAATTCACTTTGCCAAGCCAGTTTAGAACCTTCATTTCTTTTAGGCCGGCTTCTTCACGTATTTCCCGCTCAGCTGTGGCTTTCGGCTCTTCGTCCGGCTCAACATGTCCTTTTGGAATGGTCCAACGATTCTTAGCATCTTGGATTAGCAGAATCTCCAAGCGGCCACCACGCTTTTCATTACGGCGGAAGATTATCCCGCCAGAGGTAGTTTCACGGACTACTTCCTGGATCGTCGGCCTCACGCCAGGTATAAACCTGCGGATTCCCTGGATTGGCTTAGGTCTCTTCATACCTTACTTACCTTCTTCCTGCGAGCTTTTCAGCTCACTGTCCCCTCCACTGCGCTGCCTCAGTGCAGTACCAAGTACACCGTTAATGAACTTGGACGAATTGTCACTTCCGAAAGCCTTAGCCAGCTCTACGGCTTCGTTGATGACCACCTTTGGTGGAACGTCGGGTTCATACGTCAGCTCATACAGACCAATGCGCAAGACGACTCGGTCCATACGTGCAATCTGTTCGATTGGCCATTCCGGCGCAATCGGCTGTAGTGTAGCATCAAGCTCTGTCACACGCCCGCTTACGCCATGTACAACCCGTTCGATAAAACCCTTATCATCAACAGTGCCCTCGTAGCGGGCAATATTACGCGACAATATAGCTCCAAGGTCGAGGCTTGTGTCACCAGCACCCAGACGAAAATCCTGTTCGTAGAGGGTTTGGAGAGCAATAATGCGACCAAGGTGACGATTCGATGCCATATTGTTAAGATTTTCCGTTTATGGTTTTAGTATACCCTACCGGCATACTAACTTTAAACTGTCTTCTTGCCAGTTTCGCGGGCAGTCGTACGGACTTTCACTGGTGACTTTGCATTGACAGCACGGGCCAGTTTAAGTACCAAGTGGCTGCGCCGGGCGCCGGTACGGCGGGCAGATGTACGTTTCTTTGGTTTACCCATTGAGAAGGGGCTCCTTACCTAATAATCTGTTATTTACCTAATAACTTGTGTTTCATTATACCCGCCTTACAAGCAAAACTCAAGAGGTGACATTGGTTTGAAACTTCATTCTGCCATTGCTATGGCTGCGGTCCAACCATAAAGATTCATCTTGCATATCCGGTGATTCTGCGAGAAAGATCGCGTAGCTCAAACATGTCTGAAGTGACTTTATCGGTAAGACTACATTGATTGCTGAGCAGAAATTCGACCTGTGCATCTCCATCTCCACCTGTGTTAGAGAAATATACATCCCTGATATCTACATCCTTTAAGAAGGGTGCTACATAGGCCTGACAATCCGGCGTTAGCCCACTTAACTGTCGGTTAAGTTCGTCGCTCGACTGTATACGCTTTTGTTCGAATGATTGGGACTTTAGATTAAGCCATTCTTCATGATCCTTCGCACCGCCGAATCCATGACGATCAGAGTAGGATTCAGTGGCTCTAATTATTCGGGTAGCTTGTAGCAAGGTGGCCATATCGACCTTAGCCTTATCTTCAGTAGTGCACTCAGTACTCGATATAACTTTACGGTGCTTATCGGCATCAGGAGTGCTGCGTACGCCATTCGTGTCAAAGCTCGCACTATATAAATAAGGCAATACAATTTTTGACAAGGCGGCGTTAGTTGGCTCATTCGTGACACAAGTAGGGCGCTGAGCCGGCCAACGTTGGCTTTACGTTCTTGAGATTTCTTGTATTTCGCCTCAACATTCTGAGGTGTAGCGGCACTTGTGAGGACTCCATGGATGGTTACGCCTGCTAGTGTTAGCGTCATTCCCCATAAGGCTAATCCCGTGAGCCATCTTTGTACGGGATCGTTGTCAGTCTGATTACTGGACAATGGTTCATCATCCTTCCCGTGACTTTTCATTCTTCTCCTTCCTACTGCAGAGACTTCGCTACCAGTTACTGTTAAGTAGCATAAACTGCATGGTTATTACCTAATGTGTCGAAAAATATCCGACATAAACACGGTGACAGCACATACGTCACAATATACTAACACTGAATTGACTAACTATCAACTAGTATATTATTCATTCTTCCTACATCGATAAAGCTAGGATATTTTTATCTAAATCACAAAGTTGATGAGTTTTCCAGGGATGTAAATGCTTTTCTTGGGCGCGCCAGCTTTCAGAAGCTCGACTATCTTCTTGTCCGCTTTGGCCGCAGAAAGTATTTGTTCCTGCGTACTATCTGCCGGAACCACTAACTGGGCGCGTAGCTTACCGTTCACCTGTACGACGATTGTCATGGTGTCACTTTCTAGATACTTTTCGTTGTAGGTTGGCCATGTGCTTTTGTGGATGGATTCTTCGTGGCCTAATTGTTGCCATAGCTCTTCGGCAATGTGTGGTGCGAAAGGAGCCAACAGTTGCGCTAACGTACTCAGAGTCTCATCCCAGGCGGCACTGGAGGCATACTTATCTTCGGCCTTGATTTTGTATAAGTCGTTCACAAGTTCCATCATTGAAGCTATGGCAGTGTTAAAGCCCATGTGCTCCAGGTCTTCAGTAACTTTCTTGATTGTTCTGTGCGTGACCTGTTTCAGTCGAGTCTCTTGGTCAGTAACGCTCTCACTAGGTGTACCAGTATTGGCTTGGCTCTCCAGGAATTCCTGCTGCAACGTCCATATACGCTGCAAAAAGCGGAAACAGCCACCCATGCCTTCGACACTCCAGTTGGCGGCCTGGTTCCACGGGCCAATGAACAGTTCCATAATGCGGATTGCATCAGCGCCATAGCCCTGGTCGATAATATCATCCGGTGCAATGACGTTGCCCCAGCTCTTGCTCATTTTGCGGCCGTCCGGTGCCAGGATCATGCCGTGGTTACGCAAAGCGCTGAATGGCTCATCAAACTCAATAAGGCCAGCATCAAACATGACTTTGGTCCACATGCGGGCATACAGCAGGTGCATAACAGCATGCTCGGCACCACCGATGTAATCGTCTACAGGCAACCAGAACTTAGCCTTCTCAGGGCTAAATGGAGCCTTATCGTTGTGCGGGTCGGTAAAACGCAGGAAGTACCAGCTGGAACAGGCGAAGCCATCCATGGTATCTGTTTCGCGCTTGGCCGGCTTACCACAAGTGGGGCATGTGGTATTTACCCAATCGGGTACGCTTGCTAACACACTCGTGCCTTCACCATTCGGCTGGTAGCTCTCTACTTCCGGCAGCACTACCGGTAGCTGATTCTCTGGAACGGGTACCGCACCGTGTTCAGGACAATGGATAATTGGAATAGGCGCACCCCAGTAACGCTGGCGGCTGATCAGCCAGTCACGCAAATGATAACTGTGCACACGCATGCCCATGCCGTGCTCTTCCATGCGGTCCTTGATTTTCTCTATAGCCTCGGTAATTGGTAAGCCGTTCAGGAAATCCGAGTTCACCATGACGCCTGTGCTTTCCTGCACTTGCTCAGGCTTGGTAATCGGCGACTCGTCACCATCGGGTCCTACTACAACACGTTCGATAGGGATGCTGAACTCCCTGGCAAACTCAAAGTCGCGCATGTCATGGCCTGGAACGCCAACTACCGCACCCGTACCAAAGCCGGCCAGCACGAAGTCAGAGACCCACACCGGCAGCTTCTTGCCACTAAGCTTATTCTCGACATAGAAACCTGTGAAGACACCGGTCTTGAGACGTCCTTCTTCCTGACGATCCAGTTCGCTTTTGTTGAGCGTCTTCTGCACATACTGCTTCACTGCTTGCCAGTGAGAGGAGCCGTCTTCCGGTACAATCTCCTGCTTTATTACCTTTTGGACAAACGGGTGCTCTGGCGCCAGAACAACAAAAGTCGCGCCAAAGTTCGTGTCTGGCCGTGTGGTGAAGGTGACAAGATCCTCTGGGGTTGAGACATTCATAACCTTGTAGGTGATATTGATACCTGTCTTGTGGCCAATCCAGTTTCTTTGCATAGCCTTGATAGCATCCGACCAGTCAAGCTTTTCCAAGTCCTGTTCCAAACGGTCAGCATAGTCGGTTATCTTGAAGAACCACTGCTTAAGCGGCTTTTTAATAACCTGGTTGCCACAGCGCCAGCATTTGCCTGCTTCAACCTGTTCGTTTGCCAGCACCGTTTTGTCGGTGTCGCACCACCACTGCAAGCTTTCTTTCTGGTAGGCCAAGCCGCGGTCAAACAGCAATTTGAAGAACCACTGAGTCCATTTGTAGTAGCTTGGGTCAGAAGAATTAATCTCACGTGACCAGTCATAACTGAAACCCATCTGCATCAGCTGTTTCTTGAACTTAGTGGTATTTTCAGCGATGGCCTGTTGTGGGCTGATATTATTTTTGATCGCATAATTTTCTGCTGGCAAACCAAAGGCATCCCACCCCATCGGGTGCATGACGTTATAGCCCTGCATCCGGTAAAAACGCGCTACAACATCACCAATAGTATAGTTACGCACATGCCCAACGTGCATTGCCGCACCGCTCGGGTAGGGGAAGTATTCCAACACATACCGTTTTGGTTTGTTCGAATCCTCGGTAGCAGCATAGATATTGCTATCTACCCAGCTTTTTTGCCACTTCGGCTCAATTTCTTTTGGGTTGTATCGCTTCACTTCACATACTCCTGACATTTTGTAAGGTCTTATTCTTGAATTATAACTGACAAAGTAAAATGCGCCCTACGGGGCGAGGAGAAGATTGAGACTACGTAAAGTAATTTCTTTCATTAGAGATAAACTATATCATATAGCTCAAAAACCTTGACTACCTAATTGTCTATCGAAGAACTACTGGGAACGAGTTTTGGAGCTAACCGCGTATAGGAAACCGCCCAAGGCACCTAAAACCACAGTGGCTAGAGGTACCTCATTGTTGGAAGCAGCATCTTGACGCCGCACGTTAACTTCTTCTTGTGCTACAGCTAATGTCTGCTTGTTGGAAAGGTTGTTTTGGCTTTCATACACAAGTTTCGCTTCTGCGATCTTCAAGCGATCCGCGTCACCCATTGCGTCAAGCGTTCCCGCAAGTAGGCCTGTGGTTGCACCTATGAATACACATAGCGTGAACGACGCGGCATTTTTCAAAGCACTATCCCGTTGTTCTTTGCTGAGACTTAGTACAGACAGAACTGCCGCAACTTCTTGGGGAGACACATGATTAAACATATACGCTACTCTCTGGGGTTCCAGCTTATTGATATAGTAAACTAAGCTATAACTTTTATATTATTAAACTCGTTCTTTGTCAACACGAAACGTTGAAGCTTAGAAAACTGACAGTATAAGAATTATGCACGTTACAGCAGATTTACTCTGATATAGGGTGTTTGGGCCTTGAAACGATCAAACCTCCTACAGTCAGTAGGAGGGTCAATGCTCCAAAAATCATACCACTTCGAGCGTTTGCACGCTTTCCTGCTTCTTCGCTCGGATAAATAATAGCATCAGACCTTGCATCATCTCTGATTCTGAGGGCTGCGTTTACGCCATTCTGTATGTCGATTGCGGGCACATCTTCGCATTCCTTATAAGAATTCTTAAGTGCGGCAGCTTTTACTGCGGACTCTCCGAAACCTGTACCTGTTGTAGCAGTGACTATACGGTCATGGCAATCAGACGGCACCTTGGCAAGTCTATTATTATCAGCGTTAACTTCGGCAACTGTGCGTACTGGGCGTTCTTGGTATAGACCTGCGCCAGCCATGCTCAATACAAGGGCAGTGATCGTCATATATACTACCGTCTTTAAACGCTCTTTATCTTGATCTTGCGGCTCCCCAGACTTTGCTTCTTCTCTGCTCATACCATTCCTAAAACTCTATAATTTCAATACTTAGTATGCTGTTTCTATGGTAACAAATGTCAATGGCCGAAGAATTGGCCTTGGTCTCCTGGAGTAAGGTGCAGCAACTCGCTGGCGGTTACAAACTGGTATTGCAGTTTCAGTACTTGTAGTGCAGGCACAAGCGCATCAACGGTTTGCTGGTGCATGTCATGCAGTAATATCACGCCTCCTGGTTTAGCCTGGGCTAGCATACCCTCATATACTTTGGCCGTATCTTTTGCTTTCCAGTCTTCGGGGTCGATGTTCCAGCGGACTATAGTCATGTGGGTATGGCTTTTGACCATATCATTTACCGCGCCGTATGGCGGACGAAACATAGTTGGTGCAGGCACGCCCGTGGCTACGATTGCAGTTTGCGTAAGTTCCAGTTGCGCATCAACTTCTGCAGGAGAAATCTTCGTAAAGTCCGGGTGGCTCCAGCTATGGTTACCGATTTCGTGACCTTCGCGGTGCATGCGCCGCAGCAGCTCCTCATTACCGGCAATATGTGTGCCCATTACGAAAAACGTGGCATGAACCTGCTCCTGGGTAAGAATATCTAATATACGCGGTGTTGCCTGCGCATTGGGTCCATCGTCAAAGGTAAGCGCCAGGCAAGGTCGTACCGAGCAATCTGGTGCAGGTGATGGCAATGGCGTGCTTGCCCCGCGCACTTGCGGTTGGCTGGCTCCCTGAGCTTCTATTGCAATCTGGGCAGGGTGTAAATAGTTGCCAAGCGCGCCGACACAAAGACAGGCTACAACAAACCCTGAACATAGTTGCGGTCGCACCACCCACTTGAACATGTGCGCATAGTTCGACATGTAGGTTAGAATTGTTGCAGAAAACTCGTATTGAAGCTAGTGGTAACTGCTGTTTTGCCTGTAAAACGTTCCAGGGCAAGCTCGACGAGTTTTTCAGTTAACTGTACGTTGGACACGCCTGCCATGCTCCAGTTATGAGCGTATAAACTGCCCGGCAAGGGGTTAACTTCATTAAAGTAGGTCTTTTGCGCCTTGGTATCAATCAGCATGTCTACGCGCGCAATGCCGCTGCAACCAAGCGCTTTATACACCGCCAGCCCTGTTGCTTCTGCCTGCTCATACAGTTCTTTGGAAAGCGGAGCAGGTATGCGGCTATACCCCTGTGCACCTTGTTTGCCGCCTTTGGCGCTTCCTTTGCCCTTGCCTTTACCACCTCCCATATATTTAGTCTCAAAGTCAAAAAAGTCTTCGCTTTTTACCATGGGCTGCTCTAAAAGGGCAGGTTGTAGCTCAGTATTCCCCAGGATAGGCAGCGTGACTTCAACAAGGTTATTGACAGCTTCTTCTACAAGCGCTTTGGTATCATAATGCAGCGCGACTTCTATGGCATTAGTTAATTCTTTCTTGTCGGCTACGCGGCTGATGCCAATGCTCGAACCGAGGTGCGCAGGCTTTACAAAAAGCGGATAGTGCAACACCTTATTGATTTGTTGGATGTAAGTATCGGCATGAGCCTCGTAATCATCTTTGTTAAAAGCCACAAATGGAGAAGTAGCAATACCGTGGGCAACCGCAACCTGTTTGGCCAACACTTTATCCATTGCGATAACACTTGACTCGACGTCGCAGCCAACGTAGGGCACCCCAGCCATTTCGCAGATTGCCATGAGCTCACCATCCTCGCCATGAGTACCATGGGTAGCCGGAAAAACAACATCAATCTTTGTTTCTGTACGGTTTAGCCGGCCTGGCTTGACGAGTGTAAGGCCTTTGCCGAGCAGAAGCGATACTGCTTGGTCACCGGCCAGGAAATCATCCAACTTGCCAGACTGATACAGCTGTATGTCTTTATATTTAGGGCCAGCAAACCACCGGCCATCCTTTGCAATATATACCGGCAGAACGTCATATTTCTGCGACAACTCTAACGGCTTAATAATCGCAGCAAGCGCAGTCAATATTGATATGTCATGCTCTGTTGAACGGGAACCGAAAACGACAGCTACAGTTGGTTTCTTCATACTTTCAGTATATCATCCCGCTATTCAGGCGTAATTGTCAGTCCAATCATTTTGCATCAGCACCACGTCGCCTGCGGCCACGAAAGCCTGCAGATTGACATAAAAGTCCAGCGGATCGTCCTCGATACGTATTTCATTGGCAAAATGAGCTGCCTTGAGTCCGTGTTGTATAGGGACGGTGGCTGAGTTTTTCATAAGTACGACAATGTCGGGCTTTGCCTCAGCAATCAGCCGACCCATTTCTTGGTGTACCCGCTCATGTTCGTTGCCTTGGTCAACTAAGCCAGGGGTTACATATATCTTGCGCTCGGCAGGCAGTTCTTTGAGCAATGCTGTGCCGGCACGGATACCCTCTATATTGCCATTATACGTATCATCAATAATCCACGCTCCGCCTAAGCGATATGGCTGCATACGATGCTCGAAAGGCACAGTACTCGCTATACCCTCCTTAATTTGTTGATCGCTTAGTCCAAACGTATCCCCTAGCGCTACTGCTACTCCAAGTGGCCCTAGGTGATGACGACCGAGTAAGCCTGTATGCAACTTAATGTTCCGCTTCCCTTTCTTCATCGTAAATGCAGTCCCTTCCAGACTTGCTGCTACATCGTCTATGCTCCAGGCCAAAACGCCCTTCTGGCTGTACACCGTATAATCCTTTTCAATATAAGGCGCTGTCAGGGGAGATTCACCGTTAATGTACACCTGTGACGGTTTTACAAAGCCGGTTACCGAGAAGATATCTTTGGCAGCCTTTGTAACAGTCTTATATTTATCAAGGTGAGCCGGAGCCACACCAGTAATAATCGCGTGTGTCGGATGAGTCGTCCGGGCAAAGCGGGCAACGTCACCAGGCGCTCCTTCACCATACTCAATAAGGAGTATGTCTTCATCACCTGTCAGTTTCTGGGCGAATCGTGCGTGCGAGATGGCTACATTCTTGTTGGCAGGTGTTGCTGCCACATTCTTGACACCACCAAGCACACTCAGTAATAGTTCCTTCATGCTCGTCTTGCCGTAGCTGCCTGTAATAGCAATAATCGTGCCTTTGTGAGCCTTAAAAATCTTTTCCGATTTTCGGACCGCCCGAGCATTTATGGGCAGGACGATCAGTATCCGGGCAAAACCTACCGCAAGGGCGAGCATATGTGCCCATACTAAGGGGTACGCGACTATAACTGCCAGCCCAAACTGCCAGCCACCACTGACGTCTTTCCAGCCCCATAAGGCAATCAATAGCAACCCGGTGAACACCTGCACGAGTATACCGGTTGTTACAGCGATCAGAAGCAGACGGGCGCTGAGCGTATAGTCAAGCGTCCGGCGGTAGGTTACCTGCGAGAAGTTACGAGTCTGCCAGTACCAACGCAAGTAAGGACCAGCTTGGTATTCGTTACTCTGCAGCATGTACACCAAGGCTTGCGGATACTTCCAGGAATATAAACTTATCAGGCCTTTTATCACTGTAAAAACTCCTGAATAGCGTATTGTACCTCTGTAGGCCGGTCGAGGTGCACAAAATGTCCTGCACCAGGCAGAATTTCAAGCATGGAGTTGGGAAGTAGTTGCCGGAATTGCTCGGCATGCCAGACTGGCGTTTCGGTATCATTTTCTCCGTAAATGAGAAGGACTGGCAATGTTAGCTGTGCCGCATCGGCACGTACGTCATCGTTCACTATACGTTTATAGGTCTCCTGCATGTTTTCGGCTACTAACATATCGGAGCCAATCGTCTTATAGAGCTTCCCACGTATGCTTTTCTTTGCCGATGCAGGCAACGGCATCGTGAGCAACTTGCCTGTCTTGGTAATAATACGGAGCACACGGTTGCGGTTACTGTGTACATTACGCACCCCGGCACTGGCCAACAGAACCAGTTTTTCAGCACGAAGATTATCTTGTGCCAGACCGCGGATTGCTATCGATCCACCATTGGAGTGCCCGATGAATGACCATACCTGGGGAACCCCTACTTTAACCAGGAAGTGCTCGATAAAATTCGCATACTCGTACAGGCTCCAGGCATCTTTTTTAGGGTGGGCAGAAGTTCCAAAACCCGGTAAATCAAGTACTATGACGTCATAGTACTTGCTCAGGAACGCACATAAGCCGCGAAAGCTGGAAGAACTATCAGCCCAACCATGCAGAATGACGACCGTCTTACCCTTACCCGCACGTATGTAGTGGGTCAACAGAGAATCAACAACAACTTGCATATCCCTTAGTATACGTCAAAGCACGCACAGAGTGTACGTAAAGCAAGGCTTTAGAAAATCTATACTAAACAACCCAAAGGGTCACTATTGCTATCAATAATACTGCAGCTATGCCACTCTGGGTATATACTATCTTCTTATCGCCGTGAGGCATTGGCACGATCACTGTTGCCGGTACCGATGAAGCATCAGCTGTAAAAGCCTGGGCGCTTGGCATAGCAGAAGCGGGAGGAGTAACCGTAAGGGATGGTGGTTCTATGGCTGAAGCCGGTTCGACGGGAGAAACAACAGCAGCGGAAGCTAAGGGATCCGACGAAGCCACGGTGCTGGTATCGGCAGCTTTTACTGCCTCCAAAGCTGATGCAATGGAAGTCTCGGTAGCCACAGGTGCGGCAGCACTACTAGTTGGTGTAGGCCCGACAGGGATTTCACCGGCGGATTCCGGAGATAATGAAACGTCCGCACTGAAATCTACATTTGATTCTGGTACAGCAGATGGTAACTCTGTCGGGGTCGGGGCTTCTGGAGCAATATTGATTGTCTGGTCAGCAGCGGGCATAACGCTAGCAGTATAGGGAGACATGTTGGGTTCAAGTGCACTCTTTTCTGGAGTTGGCGTTACATTTTCGAATGGAGCGCTGGCACCAGCAAAACCACTTGTATCTGCAGCCGGTTCGTTGGTGCTGGTGTTACTGTCGTTCGTTACGCTTGTTGTTGGGTCTGCCAGTGTTGCATCCGCCGGTAGCGGTGCAGTCTTGGCTTCGCCTGGTGTGGCGGGGTTAATGCTTTTTTGTGGGTCCATTAGAGAATCTTCCAGCTTAAATAGTTTATGAAACTACTTCCGATTATACATAAGCAGTTTTGTTTGCCAAGTTTCAGATGCATTTTATAGCTCATTGATCCGCTGCCTCAGCTCCGGCGCAGTGATATACTTATCCGGCGGGGTGGCATGCAGAGCTAGACCATGACCCTTGTAAGCCTGTTTATAACCCTGGCCCGTGTCAACACCGGCCAGGTGCTTTGCATACGCATCTACCGTGAACTTTATACTGATTGGCTCGTTGGTCTGGTAGGCATTGGGGTCAACAGCGTCAAGTTCATGCATACCTAAGTTTTTTGCAAATTCCTTCATGAGGCGTGCGTACGGAATTGTCTGGATGTTGACATTATATGTATACAATAACCTGCCGTTCTTACGCTCTTTTTTGACATCTTTGGTATCGAACGACACAGTATACACGCTACTACTACGGATATAGGCGACCATGTCAGCTCGCTGGCTGGGAGTAAGAGCCCCTATGGGCACAGGTACACTGCCAATAGGCAGGCCTACGCCCAGGACTGCCTGGGCTAGCAACTGGTGGCCACTACTCTGCGTTGCAGACTGGGGTATATCGTCACTCTTAGACCACACATTCAGCACTTTTACAGCGTCAATAGGCTTGCCTTCACTGTTTTTCTGGTCAGTCTTGATACTACGATAACGAGTATAGTCGGCAGCCTGCGTGCCAATCACCTCAGTTTTGATCTCCGTGTTACCGTTTTTAAGTACCGATAGGGAGTGCGCCCACTTAGCCGTGCCAGCTTCAAACTGGACTAGTTGTTTGATTTCACCCTGTCCGACAGTTTGCGAAACCTCAGTAGTTACTCCCTTGGTTGCCAGGCTATTTTCGATCATACCCCAAAATACCCGTTCGGGATTCATGTACACGTTAGTCCACCATAGGTAGCTCAAAAGTAATAGGACCAACACACCTAGGCCATATATATACCTGAGCGGTGTCCTAACCACAGCAGAAAAACTGTTAGGCAATGGCATATAGCTATTGTAACAGTTGTTTTGCCAGGTCTGGAAGAAAGGGGCTGGTGGAGTATAGGAGAGTCGAACTCCTGACCTCTGCAATGCGAATGCAGCGCTCTAGCCAACTGAGCTAATACCCCAAAAAGTCACAGTGTGTCTTTTTGTAGTCACGAGCGAAGCGTCTTCATAAAAACATAACAGACGTTACGCACCAGCCGCTACTGCTTGAGATAAACCTACGGTTTTTCTCATCGCGCCGGGCGCCGGAATGAATCCGTCGTTCGGGCTGCTTTTTCCTCATGCAAACTTAAATTGCGATTGTGGTGGAGCTACAGGGACTCGAACCCTGGACCTCTTCCATGCCATGGAAGCGCTCTAGCCAACTGAGCTACAGCCCCAGTAGTCACTACGCGTAAGTGAAAGCATGGGCGACTTTACGCACCCACCCCTGTTTACTACCACGTTATTCTAACAGAGTAAAATGTAAAAAGAAATACATGCATGCTACATGTTCCAAAAAGAGCCGTCTGCTTATGTACGGCTCTTTTTCGTGCGCGCCCACCCGCGGCGAGCGGAAGTTTTGTTTTATAAAAATATTTGTTTCACACGCCGCATGAGCGCACGATTACCTTAAGCATAACTTTTTCTGCTTAACTGTCAAGTCCGTCACGTATAAAGCACAGGGCAGCTTTCATTTTTGCTCTATCTGCCGTGCCCACCAATGCGTGATCGTGGTATGTATGTCATGTTTCCAGTCTACTAGACTAGGCATTAGTACAAACCTAGTCCTTGAGCATATTTACAAGCTTGGATTCAGTGATCTGGACAGTGCCTAATTTTTCGGCTTTTTTCAGTTTGCTGGCACCAACGTTCTCGCCAACAACTAGATATGAAGTGTCCTTGCCCACACTCGATTGAAAAGTGCCACCTAATGCCCGAATCTTTTCAGCGGCCTCATCACGGCCCATTGTCGTGAGCGTACCGGTCACTACAAAACTTTTACCATGCAATGTACCACGGGCGCGTGATTCAAAGAAAGGTATCACACCAAGTTTTTCAAACTTAACAAGTAAAGCTTGGTTGTCGGGGTCAGCAAACCAGCCCAAGATTGATTCGGCGACTACCTCACCCACGCCTTCTATCTGAAGTAATTCATCCAGGGTAGTCCTGGCTAGTTTGTGAAGCGAGCCAAAGTGCTCAGTCAAATCTATTGCAGTCTGGCTGCCTACATGGCGGATACCTAGGCCATATATAAAGCGGGGTAACGGTGGCTGCTTGACGCTGCTTATTGCTTCAATAAGATTACTAGCTGAAACCTCAGCAAAACGATCTAATGATCTAACTTGTTCTCTGGTAAGTGTATATATATCGGCCATATCATGTACAAGTCCAGCATCTACAAGCGCAGCAACGTTCTTTTCGCCCATCCCATCAATGTCTAAGGCACCTTTGCTGGCAAAATGTTCAAGCGCCCTCGTGAGCAGCAGCGGACCGGTCACATCTTTCACGCGGTATACAACCTCTCCTTCCGGACGCTCAAAATCCAATTCAGGGTATTGTCGTTTTAATTCACGCTCCATGTCAAACGGTTTCGTTTTCTTCGCGCGAAGCTCAGCAAGGACCTTTTGTACCTGCGGAATGATGTCACCTGCCTTAAAAATGATTACCGTATCGCCGACACGTATATCTTTTCGGGCAATCTCATCAGCATTATGTAAGCTGGCGTGCTGGACAGTCGTACCAGCAACCTGGACAGGGTCAAACACCGCCACTGGGGTAGCGGCACCGGTACGGCCAATGCTCAGCACAATATCACGCACTACAGTCGTCGCCTCTTCTGCCGGGTACTTATAGGCAACTGCTCCACGGGGTGCCTTGCCGACAGTGCCAAGTGCTACAAACTGCTGGCGGTCATTGATTTTGATAACCAACCCGTCAGTATTAAACGGCAGGTCGTGCCGTTTCTGCTGCCACGTATCAACAAAACGCATGACGTCGTCAATACTCGTAAAGATAGACGCGTCACGGCTGGCTGCCACGCCAAGTGCCCGAATAGCTTCGTAGGCAAAGCTGTTTGTAGATACCTCAGCAGGATCATCGCGTAATAAGTCGTATGCCCGGAAGGTCAGAGGACGGTTCGCTACCAATTGGGGGTCTAACTGCCTAATAGTACCGGCAGCCAGGTTACGCGGGTTCGCAAATATTGGCTCTCCAGCCGTTTCACGGGCAGCGTTTAACCTTTTAAAATTTTCCTTATAGATAACTATCTCGCCGCGAATCTCAGTGCGCCCTTGCAAAAACTTACTATAAAACTTTTTCTTACTTTGCGAGGTACGTCCTTGCAAAGTAAGTTTGAGCGGCACTGATGGTATAGTCCGGACGTTAGCAGTCACATCCTCGCCTATTTGACCGTCACCACGTGTTATAGCCTGTGTTAATATGCTATCTCGGTATACAAGCGCACATGCAAAACCATCCATCTTGATATCGCAGAAGAACTCATGGCGGTTTCCCGGCAATAATTTGTCTGTACGCTCTACCCATGCCTCTATCTCCTGACGGTTAAAGACATCATTCAGGCTGATCATCCGACTGGTATGCGTCACCTTCTGAAACTTATCAAGCGCCAAACCGCCTACACGTTGCGTAGGGCTATCCGGGGTAATGAGTTCGGAATATTCGGTTTCCAGCTGAGACAGTTCGTGTTTAAGGCTATCCGCAGCGGCCTCACTCATGATTGATTCGTCAAGGACATGGTAGTGATATCGGTACGTATTAATCAAGTCGCGCAATTTTTCAATACGTACACGTGCTTGTTTTTTAGCCAGTTTAGTCACAACAGCTCCCTGTATAGCCGGTACATGTAGCTATGGAACAGCACTAAGCCAGCGGCATTGGCCAGCAAGAGCGCAAAAGGTGCCAAGGGTGCTGCAACAAAGATGATCGAGATAATAAGGAGCGCACCGACTACAGACAAAAAGATTGGTAAAAAGATAATTTTGCGCATAACTGTCCAGCGTCTGCTACGGACCAACTCCCTGGCTGAGCGTAGGGCAACCAGTGGCGTCATGTCCGGCAAGCAGACGACGTATAGCGCAATGAGCGACGACGTAAGCAGATATAGCGATATAATAACTGACAAGAACAGAACGATTCCCCATACAATCATTTCAAGCCCTGTTGCGCCAATAGTGGAAGTAACGGTGCTATAGATCGCACTACCAATAATCGCAGGCAGCAGCTGCAACATAACAACTAAAAAGACGAGCAAAAATGTAACGAGCGGGTACATACCTTTGTAGTAGCTGTCGCGTACTCGCATCTTCTTGTTGGCATAAGCTTGTCGCAGCACCCATATGATTGCCAGACTTGTTATCAGCAGCAACATGAATTGGTAGGCACCAGCAGCACTATTGCCCCCACTACTGGTAGAGCCGGCCATGTACGCAAAAACTGCCAGACTCGAAATCAGGCCTCCCCAAGGACCCTCCGTCATAGAAGTAAGCGTTGTCTTGATGGAATTTACGTCGCTGCCACTGAGGCTCTGGACAAGCAATAGACTCAAGACACTGTATACCGTCATGATACCTAAACATACTTTCCAGTTGGTGCGCACAACCCAAAGCGAACCTTTGAGCAACGTAAATGCACCAGGGAGCTGTCGCGAAATAACGTCGTCGTTCCCGGTTGCTACTTTCCTCTGTGTTTTGGCAGTTTTTTTACTTTCGCTGGGGCTCTTAGGCATATCTGGGGCTCTTTAAAGGTGTGCATCCATCTCACGCAATCGGGCTATGCGGTCTTCAACAGGTGGATGGGTACTGAACAAACGGGCGATGGCTTTGCCGCTCAGTGGGTTGGCGATAAAGAAATGTGCTGTAGAAGTATTCTGACGCTTTAGCACTGAGCCGTGGTCGCGAATCTTTTCGAGCGCCCGCGCTAAACCCTCTGGGTAACGCGTCGTCAGAGCCCCCGTACTGTCAGCCAAATATTCACGGCGCCTGGATACTGCCAGCTGTACGAGCATAGCTATAAATGGGGCTAAAAGAGCCGCCACAATAGCAAGGATCATAAATAGTGGATTTGGCGAGCTCTCCCGATCATTGCCACGAAACCACAACGTATGTAGCAACATGTCTGCGATAAAGCCAATAGCACTCACCAGACCGAAAACAATCATCATGACCCGAATGTCATAATTGCGTACGTGGCCAAGCTCGTGTGCCATCACCGCTTCAAGCTCGCTATCGTCCATAGCATCCAGTAGACCCCTAGTAGCAGCCACAACAGCATGTTTGGGGTCACGCCCGGTTGCAAAAGCATTAAGCGCCGGATCCTCAATAATATACACTCGAGGCATGGGTGAGCCAGTGGCTATGCTTAAGTTCTCTACGATTCGGTACAGCCGTGGCTCTTCTTTTTTGGTGACTTCCTTCGCGCCACTCATCGCCAAGGCCAGCTTAGCTGCTGCAAAGTATTGGATTAATGCGTAAACCCCGCCAATAACCAATGCCAGATAAAAAAAGTGCGGGCGGCCATAAAGGTTGCTTATAATCCACCCCAGAAGCCCGATAATCGCGGCGAAGCCGGCCATGATCAGCCAAGTCTTACGTTTGTTGGCGGCAATTTCAGAATACATATGTCCTCTTGTAACCTCCGTAGATGTGATGCTTACCGACCGTGCACAGAGCCTTCAAAATTGACATCTACCGGCTTTTCAACACTCGCGACGTCATCGACTTCAAAGAATTCACGCTTTTTAAAACCAAACATGTTGGCGACAATATTGCTTGGGAATGTATCAATCTTGATGTTCAGGTCACGTGCCGAACCATTATAGAAACGGCGGGAAGCCATGATTTTGTCTTCAGTATCAGTAAGCTCGGCTTGTAACTGCTGAAAGTTTTCTGTTGCGCGAAGCTGAGGATAATTCTCACTTACCGCAAAAAGGCTTTTAAGCGCCTGCTCAAACATATTCTCAGCTTTAGCAGTCTCTTGCACACCTTGGGCGTTCAGAGCATTAGCACGGGCCTTGGTAACGTTTTCGAAGACTTCTTTTTCGTGCTTAGCATAGCCTTTTACGGCATTGACAAGATTAGGTATAAGGTCGTAGCGGCGTTTCAGTTGTACAGTGATATCGCTCCACGCTTCTTCAACACGCACCTTAGTACGGACCAAAGCGTTATACATGCCAATCACAAACAGCACTATCACCACAGCCAAAACAGCGACGATAATTGTAGGTGTCATAATGTTAGAATCTCTCCTTTACTTATACCTAGTAGTATAGCGCAATTACGCTTGCATAAACAGGGCATACCCGTGCCTAGGTGATATTGGTATACTAGGTATACCATGCGCAAGTACCGCCAGCGCAAAAGACAGTTCGGCAGCAAGCTTACATGCTTTCTTCTGGCTGTCGTTATGTGTCTCACTCTCTTCAATTATGCCAGACCCTGGCCACAAACACAGGCGTCGCTATTGTCTAGCGCCGTTCTGCCAAAAAAGGCCGATCTTGTCTGGCCAGAACAGGGGTCGGCAGCTGTAAGTGCCAAAGGTTTTGGTGTTCTGGCAACTCACGGCCAACAAACACCAGTTCCGATTGCAAGCCTTGCCAAAGTCGTTACTGTTCTCGCTATTTTGGAAAAGCGTCCTCTTAAGCTTGGTCAAAAAGGTCCAGCCATCACCATGACCAAGAAGGATGTTGCCCTATTCAACCACTACTTTGGCTTGGGCGGCGCCTATGTCAAGGTGGAAGCTGGTGAAAGAATAACAGAATACCAGGCACTGCAAGCGATTCTTTTGCCATCAGCAAACAACATGGCCGATAGCACCGCAATCTGGGCATTCGGTTCCATGGATAACTACATTACCTACGCCAACGCTATGGTTAAACGCCTTGGGTTGCTACGGACGAATATAGAAACTGATGCGAGTGGTTTTTCGCCCGATACCACTAGTACAACCACTGATCTGGTTCGCTTAGGCGAACTGGCTATGAACCACCCGGTTGTAGCCGAGATCATCGCCCTGCCATCGGCTGTCATACCGATGCACGGCATCATTTACAGCGCCAACGCCCGGCTTGGTTATAGAAACATTATTGGCATTAAGACCGGGTTAAGTGATGAAGCTAAGGGATGTTTTCTATTCGCTGCCAAGCATCAGGTGGAAGGAAGCAAACCAATCACCATTGTTGGTGTGATTATCGGAGCCAGCACCCTACGTGCTGCGCTGGGCGGCAGCATCCCGCTTATTAACTCTGCAAAAACTCATTTTAGAGCTAAAACACTCTTTAAGGCTCACGAAACATTTGCGACCATCGCTACACCTTGGTCCGCGACGAGCGAGGTAACTATCCGGCAAGACGTCAAACTTATCGTGTGGAATGGTGCTATACCACAAGCCAACATTACGCTCAGCAAGATTAATGGCCCGCTCGCAACGGGCACCAAAGTCGGCACAGCTATAATCGGCTCAAAAGACCATGCCATTTCTGCCCCGTTATTCCTCAAAAAGGACATAGCCGGGCCAGGCTGGTGGTGGCGAATCAGCCGTTTCTATTGACCTGTGAACTACCACTATTGTGTCCAGGTCAGCCAGTGCTATACTGGTACGGTCTACACTTACAATGATATTTAAATGTATACCCAAAAATGGGCAGCCATTGCAGTCAATTAGGGTATAGCCCTCGTTGTAGGTGTAGACAGCCAAAACAATGGCTGTCCTTTTTTATTGTTGAGGTAATTGTAATAAGGAGTACCTATGTCTGTTCTCGCTGTGTCTAGCGATGCATATGGCCGACCAACTGTCCTGTGTGTCATCTGCCTTCAGAAAGTTCCATTAACCGAAGTGACGGCCGGCTCGCTGTATGCAGATGGCCACCAGGCTTTTGCCTGCACATTACATCTCAACGATCGTACGCGCTGGATTGTCGATTGGGCTACGTTTGAGGCAAGACAACGCAAATTACGAGAACTCGCTGATGTGGTAACGGAGAATGCTGCATGAACTCTGCAATATCACCCCCTTGGTATATTGATGCCCGCCACTGCGAGACAAGCGAACAAATAAGTTTGGATCTTACACGACACCTGCCACGACGGCTTGCAGTCGGTCCTGCGGTGATCGTGGCGGAGAAGCCAGCGATACTGCTCCCGGTCATAAGAAAACGTTGGATGAGGATCATTCGCGAGGTAGAACGTCAACGATCAAGCACCCTCCATGTAGAGAAGAAACGGGCATTGGAATATGAGATAGCAAGGATGCGGTCGTTACGCTTCACAACTAAAATCAATAAGGCCGGGGCTGATGTATTAGTCATGGCACCTTCGGATACTATAAGTTTCTTACCTGTTCTTTCTACGGTCTACATAGCTGTGCCATTAACGGCTGAGCAGTTTTCCACACTAGTCGGCTACTCTTTGCCAGGTAGCCTTGTGGTCGTGTATGGGAAGTGGGAGATATATCTCCAGACGCTGAGTGAACAATATAGAAGCGTATCGCAATAAGGAATACTCAAACTGCCGCTGGCAGTTTTTGCCCTCTCGGGTTCAAACGCCGGACCAACACGGACCAAAGTAAAAGGATTATCTTGGGTAGCCCTTTTGCTTTGGTGGGCGATGAGGGATTCGAACCCCCGACATCCTCGGTGTAAACGAGGCGCTCTAGCCAGCTGAGCTAATCGCCCCCAGTTAAATACCCACATATTGTATTGTAGAATCTCTTTTCACGCAACTCTTAGCTCCTTGGGACAAGTTGTGATAGGGTATGCGAGCTATGGTATCTAGAAGGTATATTTATAAGAACAGCTATCAGTGGTCGTCTGCACTTGCCTACGTGGTAGGGCTTATCACTACAGACGGATGCCTTTCAAAAGACAGAAGGCACATAGACTTTACTTCAAAAGATACAGAACTTGTAAGCTTGTATCGAGATATAATCAAACCTAAGAGCAAGATAGGCACCAAATCAAATGGCCGCGGCCAGCTCGCGCATCGAGTACAAATTAGCGATGTCAGTTTTTACGATTTCCTGGAGGACATCGGTTTGAGGCCAAATTAAAGCAAGATTCTAAAAACGCTCAATGTTCCGCCTCGTTATTATAGTGACTTTCTGCGTGGCTGCTTTGATGGCGATGGAACTATCTATAGTTTTTGGGATAAGCGTTGGAAATCAAGTTTTATGTACTACACCAGTTTTGCCTCAGCCAGCCAGCCCTTTTTGGAATGGTTACGACAACATACTAGTGTCCGAGCCAATCTCAGCCTTGGTTATCTTCGCCCTATTCCTGCGAACGGCCGCGTAGCTTGTCTCACATACGCAAAGAGCGACAGCCGTAAACTATATAACTTCATGTATTATCAAACTGGCGTACCTTGCCTAGCGAGAAAACACAGCAAGCTATTAGCTGCCTTTGCAGAAGATACGTCATTATAGTAGAATATCACTTATATGTATGCGCGGGTGGCGGAATTCGGTAGACGCGCCAGATTGAGGTTCTGGTGGCCGCAAGGCTGTGGAGGTTCAAGTCCTCTCTCGCGCACCAAAGTTAAACCCCAGGCGAAAGTCTGGGGTTTAACTTTGGTCTGTTAGTGCTGAGGACTTGAACCGATAGGCGAAACCTGCCAGTGGCAGGTTGAGGAGTCTATGCTTGGCCGAGCCGACAGGGCTCTGTCCGTGAGGCGAGCATGATGGGGCAAGTCCTCTCTCGCGCCAAAAGAGGCGTGAACTGTGGCCGCAAAGATTTACAGACCTTTAAGGTTAAAGTCGCCGCGTAGATACACTAATAATTCGCCTATAGGACTTTTGGCCAAGAAAATAACATGTTTATCTTGGAACTGTTGCTCAGTCAAATTCTGTAAGCTAGGCTTATCGGACATGAAAGTCGGGCTGTCTGTGCGGTAAACTTCATAAATTGCTTTGAACAGTGCTGAAGTTATTGGCACCTCGTAGAGGGGTTGGTTGTTCGGCCCATGACCGATTACTTTTAAGTCACCCACGCTCACATTTTGCGCAGCCACATGACCATCAAAACCTCCATCATCGGAACCAGTACGGAATGTGTTAGTATAGCCTACATTAGCAACGGGTGTCTTGTCTGCCCATACAATGGAAGGTACGAGGGGAGGGTCTTCTGGAGCCAGCGGATCGACAAATTCATATCTATTGGCGTAAACTTGGTTGACCGTACCGTAGATACCTACAAATTTGTATGGATCACGTTGATCGTACTCAACACCGGCAACTTTGTAGTACCGCCTGCCGTCTGTTTCGAACATGAGGTCTTTAGGAGGCTTGGCGCAATCGTTTGCAGTGTAGTAACAATGGTTGGCTCCGAAAAAGTCAGCCTCTGACGGGATGAAATAACCTGCAGGATAATCTGGAAATTCTAGCTTCAACTCTACACTACCTTTTTTGACAGTGCCGGGGAAAAATACCACAGGTATGGACTTTTTGGAGACTGTGGTTACTTTGTCGCTAAACCATTCCTTTTTATAGGAGTCAAGGTCTGGGTCGGTATAGTTGGTCAGCGAAATCAATACTGTATATCTTCCCGGCGCGTCCTCAATAGCAGTGAAGGCGTCGCTATCCTTGGTATCCTCTTCAAACGTAGCGGCAATAATCCGTTTGTCATCGGCAGTAGTACCTACCTGATAGTAGCGGTGCTTTTGTGAATCTTTGAATAAACCCAAGTCGTCCTTGAGCAACTTAGCCATCTCAAAGAAATTGAATTCTGCGACATTGGCAGTGGGGCTTGTTTTTTGGGCTACTGCGGCAGGTGTTGGCCGTTTAGCAACAGATGAGAAAAAGCGATATGTTCCCCAGCTACTCAACGAAAAAAAGACCAAAACGAACAGCAATATAGAGAGCCATATCCTTTTGCGCCGTGTATCTAGTGGGTTGCTCTGTCGTACATCGCTTTGTTGGGATGTGCCATTATTGCTTTCGTCGCTTTTTGTCTCTTGTTTATCAACCTCAATGGACATCGTTTAATCCGTTAAAGTGTCGTCAGAGGTTATTTTGTAATCCATATTTATTGTCTGAAGCCCAACAGGCATTATTCTAGCACGAGCGATTAGGAGGAGTAAAGGCTCTGTCAACCTTTTGCTTTGGCTCTTAGAAATGGCTTGACCGTGCTCGTGTATAAGCCATCAATAATCCTGTAGCTTATGGCAAGCTCATCTTTTACATCGAATCAAAAACTCTTGGTGGTACTGTCCTGATTCTACGATTAGATATCCCTGTCTTTAATAGGTAAGACTAAGTTTAACTAGCTTTAATGTGGTTCCACCTAAGATCGCATTGGCGCACCAAAGAAAAAATCAGTCACTGCAAGACTGATTTTTTTCTTTGGTAAAAAGGTATAACTCCTTACGAACGGGGCATGTGGCTGTAAAGATGTCCAAGTGAATAGCTGGGACGTACCAGTGCCTTTACCGATTCCAGGCTTGCATTGACCTTAACACCCGGGTTCAGTGTGCCATACGGGTCAAAAATCTGTTTCGCTTTTTGGAAAACGGCATACATTTCCGGTCCATACTGTTTTTGGACGTATGGTGCGGCCAGACGGCCTTCACCATGGGCACCCGCAACACTACCTCCCAAGTTGATTACGAGATTGTAATATTCGTCCATCAGTCGAAAAAGTTTCTGACGGTCACCAACTTGGCCTAAGTCCAGAAAAGGCTGCGCATGCAGATGCCCGTCGCCAGCGTGGCCCCAGATTGCCGGCTGCAAGCGGGCTTGTCCGAAGATAATGTATAAGCCTTCTATAAATTCCTTGAAGCGTTCTGGTGGCACAATGCCATCCTCTATGATAGGCAACGCCCGCAAACCACTATCACTATGACCTATGACCGTCGCAGCAGCATGACGAATCTTCCAGAACTTCTCCTGGTCCACCAGATCCACTGCAATCTGATATGGAACACCTAACTTATCAAATAGTTTTCGTGTCTTTTTGAGTAGCTTTTTCTGCGTGCGGTCACTCGCATTATCATATTCAACCAACAATACAACACGGGGGAACGGTTTATTGACTACATCTTTGAGCTGATTAGGGTTGAGTTTATCTACAACGCTCAATAACTGGTCATCGACCATCTCTATAGCGCTAGGCATATCGGGCATGTTCCTAAGCTCAAGGATAGCTGCCTGCGCCTGTGCGAGATCATTAAACGTAGCGACTACCAATACTGTATTGGGTGCATATACTTCCGTTTCAAGCGTTATTTCAGTAATGATACCTAATGTACCTTGTGAGCCAACAAGCAGAGGTGTTAAGTCAAAAGAGCCGTCTCTTCGTTTAACGTCATTGAAGTAATAGCCGGCTGTATTCTTAGTGACCGCAGGCACTGATTTGTCGATTAATTTCTGGTTCTCTTCGATTAATGCATCGACTGCCCTGTAGATTTCACCTTCAAATGTCGCCAAACCTAATTTTTTACCCAGTTCGCGTTTGCTTAGGCGACCTGTTTCTATGACCTCGCCATTAGCCAGCACGACACGAAGGTTGCGCACATAATCGCGTGTATCACCATACTTAACCGACTTTTCACCACTAGTGTTATCGGCAACAGCCCCGCCAATTGTAGAGTACTCAATTGATGCAGGATACGGAGGGAGAAAACGATCATGAGTGTGAAGTGTTTGCTGCAGCTTGCCATAGTTAGTGCCCGGCTCAACAGTTACTACACCACTCTTGCTATCCAGCTCAAGAACACGGTTCATATGCGCCGGAAAAGCCAGCACAATACCACTACTGAGTGCTGCCCCAACCACGTTGCTGCCAGACCCCCGTGCAGTAATAGGTATAACCCGCCCTCTTTCAGCGAGCTGCCACGTAAAACGGGCTGTTTTACGTACGTCATTTTCATTACGCGGATACACAATCAGGGCAGGAGTTACTGCCAGGATACTTGCATCAGTCGAGAAGAAACGCCGGGCATCTGGCGTAGCCATCACTTCACCTGTTAGATGTTCCTGTAGATAGTGCGCGACCTTACTCATTATCTTATTACAACCCCTGTTTTGTGATTATCTCTAGCAGTATCATAGCATGAAAGAATATGTATGCGTCTAGTATAGCATTAGCGGGATAGAACGTGTGCGGGGCATTAAAATAGGCTACAGCCATGAGATGATTGCACGAAATCAATTCCACCTCCAATATAAACTCCAATTGCCGCGACAAATAAACTCGTTAAAATCACCATACCCCTTTTCATTCGTAAGGTTAGGGCCTTTGCAATTATGCACACCCCTATCACATACAGCCCAGCCGAAACGACGAAGTTTAGATAGTTTAGCTGACAGACAGTGCCCGTTGAGTAGTAGCTGTAAATTATAATACCTATTGACGAAACGCAAGACCCTAAAATGAGTAACGCACGTTTATTTGTTTTGAGTGATTGGATATTCATAAGCATTATCATACAGGATTGACTGGTCGCTATAAATACTTCCGAAGAGAGCTTCTATATAATGGCGGGTCCGTGTTAAAGTAGACGTGTGGAAAAATCGTTATCGTCAGCCTTCGCACCACGTCCGCGTAGTTTCCGTACACCCCGGGGTTGCTCTTGATATTATCTTAAATAAATAACAACGAAGCCTTAGCAACCCCTGTCTTAAACGAAGGGGCTTTTTGTTTTTATTAAGAGGTCATTATGTCAAGTGTCAGACCTGAAATTCAGCTACTAGGTGGTCAGGAAATGCGAGGGTTGCACCAGCTTGATAGTGCGGCCGTCGCAGTAAGCACGTTGTTAGCGGACAATGCGCCAAACACGAAACCCAAAACAGCAGATGCATTGGTTAGGGAGCCGCCGAAAGCATCTACGCTTCACATCAAGGAGAAGTAGTGGGACATATTATATTTAAAAAGCATCCAAAACTTGCTGGTGTGGTACTCGATGATGAATATGGGCAAGATCTGGTACCTCATTATGGCTTAGAGAGTCTGGTGGTACGTTCAGATATGCACGGTCAAGGTATTGGTCAAACCTTGGTACGCCGTGCCTGCTTGCAGATCATTCAGAATGAAGCCCCCAAACCAATTTCGGATACTCCCATGCATAACAACCCTAGACTCACACTAGTTAGTGCAATCGCATGTAGGGACTCTGTGGACGTATTTCTAAGACAAGGCTTCACGCCAAATAACAAACTGGCTTCTGTTGCACCGTATCGCGGAAGGGATTTTAGTTCTGAAGCTGGGAAGCAGATTGTCGGCAAGGTTATTTTATAGATGTTAAGCGCTTATGCTGCTTTGCTGATATATTTCTCGAAAGGTCACCGACAAGTTGTTTGAATCTAAACGCAAGGAAAACTCGAAGCGCTTATATGTTATTCATTTATTGGTAAGGGTTTGACTGAGCCTAAAGTTATTGGCTGGCTCCTATAGGTATCATTGAGCGGATCTACCTTTTCTTGGGGCATCCACGGATCCCTTATTAGATAGCCAATGACTATACGTTCTGCAAGGTTTTGCGATGGGTCATGGGCTTCTTTTTTGGGAGGGGTAATATCAGCCAGTGCGCGGTATTCATCGAGAAGCTTATCATTAGACTGTGTGTTAATGTAGAGGTTATCATATCTATTACGCCCGTTACGTGAGATTGCAAACGAACCTATACTCGTCTCAAGTGGGAGCATTGCAGAGTTAGGCAGTTTGCTAGGGTACATCTTACAGTCAGCAATCCAAGAGAGGCGAAGCGGTTTATTTGGCCACCTATAAAGAAGCTCCTTCGCTGTCCTACGAAGCATAACCATACCTATTTTTTGATTGCTAAGCGGCCAATACACATCGCCAAATATTTCAGAAGCTGCATTATGAATTTGTTGCAGTTGGTCATAATTTTCAGGCGTCCAAGGACGGTAAATGATTTTTGGCTGAGGAGGTGTTTTCATTCGATATGTTATTTAGAAGTTTTACTTCTTGGACGGCCATAAAAGTAGGGCTTAATAAGGATACGTGTTCGCTCATGACGAGGCTCTAATGTCTTTTCTGCTCGAGACGAGACATGCGAATGAGCAGGCCCTAAGAAATAAATTCTTAACGGGTTACCAGGAAGGCGAAGTTTATGAAGTGCTTTCTTTTCGATTTGACGTGCCTGTTCCCCGCTAAGCCCTAGACATTTTTCGCCTATCTCTCGATACGTAAGGGCATGCTCAAACTTCCCTATCCTATTTCTTGCTTCTATTACCAATCTCTCTCTTTGAAGTAATCTTTCTTCTAAAGTACTCTCAATCACTGCTGTACGTTCAGCGGCAAGTAGGATTTCTTCTGGTGATGGAGCGATTATGCTCGCGCTTACATCACTCATTCTAACAAGATCATCTTGGCTTGGGCTTAACGAGACATTCAAACCTTCTAATATAGGCTGAAAATTTAGGTGTGGAGAATGGAAAGCTTGTTCAGACATAATGAATGATTAAAATAAGGATCTGGGGAATTTGGCATCGGTGGTCAAATAATAGGGGCTAGTTAGTCGAGTGCCCCTCAGATCATCATCAATACTATACACTCTATTGTGTTATTTTACAAGGCGAGAGAGGACTTGCCCCGTTATGCTCGCCTTATTGGCATAAAACTGAAGCATGTCGTAGAAGAGGACTTCTATCGTCTGTGCTCCCAGGCACGCTAAAGCATACCTGTCCGGCCAAGCAAGGAACAACATTAACTGCCATTGGCAGTTAATGACCCACGGTTCAAGTATTCTCCAACAAACCAATAAAAATACCCCAGATTTGCATCCGGGGTATTTTTATTGGTGCGCGAGAGAGGACTTGAACCTCCACGAGCTAGGCTCACTAGTACCTGAAACTAGCGCGTCTACCAATTCCGCCACTCGCGCTTATACATACTAACAGGGACAATTGTACTGTACTGTCATGCGGGCGGGCAAGCTTATTTTGCTTGAGACATACCCTTTTCGCGAATCATCCAGTTGTGCACATTGGTAAAACGCTCGATTTCTGCGTTAATTGCGTGCTCACTAAGTCCATGAACCGGTCCATGGGTTATATACAAGAAACGCGGTTGGTACAGCCCCACTGCCGGAGCGTCATCACGCCAGGCCTGCAAAAACGGGCCGTACTTAATTATTCTTAAAGCCGGGTCTAATCGGGTACGCCCGGCCTGCAATGCTTCGTCTGCAACCTGAGACCTGTATTCCGAGAAGTTAAGGCGGTTTTCCGCGAGTACATCGGCATGCTTACTGTCCCAATACACCAGCACATCAGGGTCCTTGCCTATCGAAATACCGTACAATAGAGCATCGTATGTATGCCCTACCAAAGTATCCTGGAATTCTGCACTATCTTGGGCCTCAACATTCACATCAACACCTACCGCGCGCCATTGTTTCTGCAGCAAGCGCGCGATAGTTGCGTACTCGCCGTTGTCCTGTACGTACAAAGCAAACGTCAGTGCCTGGCCGTCCTTACGCCGCACACCATCATCACCTTTAATCCAACCTTGCGACTCCAGCAATGCATTGGCGGTTGCGAGGTTATAGCCAGCCTGAACATACGCCGCATTATACCCCAGCTGGTTTTGCAATAAAGGCTCCCGTACCGGTAAGGTCGGATAATCCAGGCTTTTAATTATTGTGTTGATATCCGTAGCTCCGACCAAGGCCCGGCGTACAGTGACATCACTAAGTACGCTGCCCTCCTTGATTCTGAAAAATGTCATAACAGCGGCAGTTAACGGCAAGCTATACACTCTAGTGCCGGCATCTTCCCTAAGTTCATCAGGCACCTTATTCAGACCTGCCATAGCCGTAATATCGTGTTCCTTATAGCTCTTAATCAATCTCTGTTCTGTGCGGAAAGTGTGAATAACAAATCTGCTAAGACGAGGCTTGCCTGCGTAATATTTTTCAAATGGGTCAAATGCTACGCGTACTTCGCGGTCCTCTATCGCGGTACCAGTCACTTCCAGCGTATTGAATTTAAACGGGCCAGCACCTATAGGACTAATCGTATTGAATGGCAAAGTGCGCAGGGAGTTCATCGCTTTTTTGTCTAGTAAATGCTTGGGTACGATCCCATTGGTTAACGAATAGGGGAAGGGGCTGACTGGGTTGGGAAGTTTAAAAGAAACTGTCAACGGATCAACTTCCTTGACCTCTATCCCCCGCCAACTCGTACCTAGCGGAGATCGGGCATCTGGATTCTGGATTACATGGTAGGTAAACGCTACGTCGGCCGCAGTAAGCGGTTGCCCATCATGCCAGCTAAGGTTTGGCTTAAGATGCACCGTATAGAGTGTACCCTGTTGGTCCACTGCCCAGTCCTTAGCCAGACCGCCGACTAGGTTGTTGTGCTCGTCATAGGTAAGCAGGCTTGCAAATAATAGTTTTGATACTGTAATATCCACAGGGCTGGTAGCGTACAAGGGGTTGGCATTGGTGAATGACCCCAGTATACCTTCGGTATAGGTACCTCCAGGGACGGGCGTAGGAACTAAATAATGCGTTCTGAGAGCTTCAATCTGGGCAACCACACATCCACCCAGTAGCACGAGCAACAGTATCCATGTCGTCACAAAGCGGCGCACATCCGTTAATCGTTCTAGCCGGCGAAAAAAATTACGCTCGAAGTGCCGTTCAGTTTGTTGCCCGAACTCTTCAACCTGCAATTTGCGCATTCGCAGGCGCCGACGGAAGCGAAGCTTAAATGCGCGTGAGATCATAGACGCTAGCTTAAGTGATAACAATCCCTAAGATAAGCGAACCGGCAAAAACAATAGCCAGGATGATGGTCAGGTGGTGTACGCTTTTGTCGGTACCCCGACGTACGGTATTGACTTCACCACCTACGCCTAAGCCCGCACCCAGACCAGCCCCCCGCGTTTGGATAAGGATAAGGAAAGTCATGAGCATCATTGAAACTATTGTCATCCAGTTAAAGATATTCATTGTTCTCGGTTCTCCAAAAAAGTCGTTACTAGATAGTTTACCAGCCCTATTATCATACCAGCAAGTATCGCCATCCAAAAGTTAGTTATTTCCAGCGGTTCATATATCCAGCTTGCTAATAACACCATGAATCCGTTGATCACAATCATGAACAGGCCAAGGCTGAATAATATTGCCGGCAAAGATAATACAACCACAATGGGTCTGATAATAGAGTTAATAGCCGCAAGTAGCAGGCCGGCAATTATGATGACGCGTACATTGCTCCCATAGTCAACTCCTGACCCTAATAAGGCAGCCGCGAGCCAAAGGCCTAGACTGCATACCAACCAGCGCACCAGAAAACGGTAAAGGAGACCATGATTCATAGCTTCACTACATAGTATAACAAACCATTCTTTTGTTAGGCCAGAGTGTTTAGGTAAGGCTGCGCGATAGTCGCTCACTCAGCACCTGGTTACCGCCCTCGAGCGTAATCAGGATGTTATCTTCTATGCGCACACCCGTAGCCTCTTGGGGTATATAAATCCCTGGCTCAACAGTGAGTACGACACCTGGTTCCAATGGGTGTTCGTAGTCCCCTGCATCATGGGTATCGAGCCCTAAAAAATGGGAAGTAGCGTGGGGAAAATAATGTCGCACTTCGTCGTGCTCAATAGTTTTGATTAAACCCAGTTCGCGTAGCTTTTCACCTATATACTCTTCCATCTGTTTTTCGTAGTTACGCAGAACCACCCCAGGCTTCAAAAGTGAAAATGCATATTGTTGGGCTTCCAGCACTGCCTCATGCACAGCCTGTTGCCGTTTGGAAGGCCGGTCACCCAGCAACACTGTGCGCGCAATGTCAGCCGAATAAAAATTTGCTGACGCGCCCACGTCAATGACCACAAGCTCACCGCTTGCAAGCGGGGCGTCATTACGCCCGTAGTGCATAGTACAACCCCGTTCGCCACTAGCCACAATCGGTGCAAAGGCATGCCCTGTCCCCATGGAGCCACGACGCCGGAAGCCTCGGGTGATATCTGCTTCAATCTCATATTCATACGCATATTTCGCGAGCTTTTGAGGCTTGATAACATCCTTGAGGGTGTCGATAGTAATATCTATAGCCCGTTGTAGGGCATCAATTTCCAATTCTTGCTTGACCATACGCATACGCGACAAATGAGTACGAAGGTCTAATAGCTCGATGTGTGGATTTGTATCTTTGATGCGTTTAATAAGGTCGGCCCGGGCGGGGTTGGTATACATGCCGAGGAAATCGATAAAGTGAGGGTTAGCGCCCAAAGTAGCAATATGCTGCACGCGCTTCAGGCGCGATTCAAGCTGTTTCCAGCCATCTCTCGCAGGCAGGATCGTTTGTATGCCTGATACACGGCTTAATGTATTGAAATCAACGACGCCGTCAAATTTTTCGCGGGCTGCTTCGCGGGAAGGCACAATAAGGTACTCTTTGCTTTTGTCCATAACCAGCACCACACCAGGTTCGTCAATGCCGGTAAGGTACCAGAAATTGCGGTCCTGATGGAATGGAAACGGTTCGTCACTTGCTTGCTGCATCAGGCCATTGGCTGTCATAACAACAGGTGCCGTACCGGTAAACAGCTGCCTTAAGCGCTCACGATTGCCAGTAAAAAACGAAGAATCAATTGCAATATCACCCATTTGTCTAGCGTATCACAAGCGGTCAACAGTCCGCAGCAATCAGATCTGACACTTAATTGACTACCCTACATTTTTCTTATACTATGCTAGCACTCTTATGCCCATCACTATTGCCACCTGTGATATTAAGAACGGTCTAGCGAACTACAATGAGTTGGCTGGTATCGTGGGAGGTCTTCGCAATTTAGATGCGGACGTTTTGGTACTCAGCGAAACACACCCTTCCCAAGAAGACTTGACGGAGATGGTACGAAATAATCACCAACTGCTTGCGGAGGGGTTAGGCTATACCGCAGCTCTTTCTATAGAATATAAACTCCATAGGGAGAACTCTATCGCCAAGCGATACTTGTCTATGCTTAGCAGGCTGGCAAGCAAACCTCGCGAGATATCTATTGGCAACCGCAGCAATGCAATACTCCTCGAGAGTAAGGTAGAGGGGTACGAGAAAGAGGAGCCGTTACGAATAATTGGAATGCACTTCGGTGGCCCAAAGAACAAGGCGATGATTCTGCCCCATTCACTGGGAGACTACACCACCCCGCGAGTAATTTTAGCAGGTGAGCGTATTGTACATACTCCAGATACCATACACTTAACTGAGTTTCCGCCTCAAAAATTTGAGAACTCAACTCATCAAGCGGTACAAGTTCAAGTCCTGCCTTTCGGCTGGAGCAATTTGTTACACTTATGATACCTAAGAGTTGTGGCTGCCATGTGCGATAAAAGCAGCTAACGATTCCTGTACAAGTAGCCAGCCACAAGATTTGCTTTGGACTTACCAATTACTGCTGTTATTTCTTGCTCATTGGCTTCACGAACTGCGCTTAAACTACCGAAAACTCTTATGAGTTTTTTACGGGTAGCTGGCCCCACGCCCGGAATATCGTCAAGCGTGCTTGCTGTTTGACGCTTGCCTTTCAAGACCGAGTGGTAGCTCACGGCGAACCGGTGGCTTTCGTCTCTGACCCTTTGCAACAGCTTCACTATATCGGAATTCTTAGGTAATAATATCAACAAAAAGTCGTCACTCTCACGCAAGATTGCGTTATGTTTATACAGTTCAGGTTTAGAAACATTCACTTGCGATTTATCTAGTTGTACCACTATTTCTTCTTCTCGTTTGGCCAAGCCGATCATTGGTCTCTTAACATGTAAAGTGTCTCGCGCTTTGCAGGCTGCGGCTAATTGGCCTTTGCCACCATCAATAAGGAACAAACTAGGCAATCCCCAGTCGCGTTGATTCTTCTCGCTCAAACGCCGGGTAATTGCTTCTTCCATGTGGCCAAAATCGTTATTACCTGGCAAGTGCATTTTGAACTTACGGTACGACGCTTTATCGGGGATACCGTTCACAAACACCACCATACTGGCCACGTTGTCTGTCCCCTGCATGTGACTAATGTCATAGCCTTCTATACGCTCTGGCACTTTTTCAAGCCCGAGCAGGTCAGCCAATCCCTGGAGCCCATGGTCCTTACTGATATCCAGGAATTCTTTGTCCGAGAATACAATCTGCGTAGCCAGCGCTTTTAATGCAAAGTATTGGTTGCGTACTTCTGCCGCTCGTTCGAAGTCCTGCCTTTTTGCCGCGCGTTCCATATCATGCTCCATGTGCGCGAGTACTTTAGCCCGCTCACCACGCAAATACTGCATAAGCTTACGCAGATTTGCTTTATATCTATTCATATCACCTTGGTGTTCTTCAATCCCTGGGCATAGACCCAAATGGTATTGTAAGCAGGCCCGCTTGGGTATAACTCCCTGATGTGTAGAGTACGGGAAAACACGGCGCAAATATTTAAGGGCACGCTTGACTTCACCGCCGTTGAAGTAGGGGCCAAAATATTTTGCTTTGTCATCAAGCGGGCGGCGCGTAAAGCTGACTGCGGGATGCGCGGCATCATAGCTGATACGCACATACAAGCTGCTTTTATCGTCGCGAAGCAAGATGTTATAGCGCGGCATATACCGGCGGACCATCTCAGCTTCTACGAACAGCGCATCCAGCTCGGTCTCAACTGTTGTCCACTCGGTGTCGTGAATCTCGGCGACCAGCGCCGCCGTCTTAGGATCCCGTCGGCGCGACTCCTGAAAATATTGCCGCACACGATTGCGGAGCGAAGCTGCCTTGCCCACATAAATAATTTCCCCACTTTTATCTTTATGGAAATAAACCCCTGGCTGGGCAGGCAGTGTCTTCAGTTTGGCAATTAACGCTTCAGTCATACTGTGTCTTTAATTATA
>JBGTMJ010000004.1:0-77891 GCA_041743655.1 Saccharimonadales bacterium (SeqCode)
ACCGTCGAATTAAACAACACGCTCCACCGCTTGTGCGGGTCCCCGTCAATTCCTTTATGTTTTAAGCTTGCGCTCGTACTCCACAGGCGGGATGCTTAACGCGTTAGCTTCGCTACTAGTGGGGTCGATACCACTAACAGCTAGCATCCATAGTTTACGGCGTGGACTACCGGGGTATCTAATCCCGTTTGCTACCCACGCTTTCGTGCCTTAGTGTCAGTAATGAGCCAGTACCCTGCCTACGCCATCGGTGTTCCTCCCTATATCTACGGATTTCACTCCTACACAGGGAATTCCAGGTACCTCTCTCACACTCTAGCTTTGCAGTTTAGATAATGTGAATATGGTTGAGCCACACGCTTTCACTATCTACTTGTCATGCCACCTACGCAACTCTTTACGCCCAGTAATTCCGGATAACGCTTGGATCCTCCGTATGACCGCGGCTGCTGGCACGGAGTTAGCCGATCCTTATTCATATGTTACCGTCATAATCGTCACATATAAAAGCAGTTTACAACCCTAAGGCATTCATCCTGCACGCGGCGTTGCTCCATCAGGCTTTCGCCCATTGTGGAAGATTCCCTACTGCTGCCTCCCGTAGGAGTCTGGGCCGTGTCTCAGTCCCAGTCTGGCTGGTCATCCTCTCAGACCAGCTACTGATCATCGCCTTGGTGAGCTTTTACCTCACCAACAAGCTAATCAGACGCAGGCCGTTCCCAAAGCGCTAAAGCTTTAATCCGTGGACCACATGCGGTATTAGACACCATTTCTGGTGCTTATCCCTCACTTTGGGGTACATTCCTACGCGTTACTCAGCCGTCCGCCGCTCGCCGACACCTCTCACTCTTTGCTCTACCATATTTAGGCTGATCGTTCATCACTTCGTTTGTGATGTGGTTACCTTCGTAACCACGACCTGTCTTTGGTCTTAGCAAATAGTGAGAGGCTCGCTGCCGCTCGACTTGCATGTATTAGGCACGCCGCCAGCGTTCATCCTGAGCCAGGATCAAACTCTCCAAAAAAGAATTTGCTCCGATTCAGTCGAACATCCCGATAAATCGGGACTGACTTAATTTAAAACAATTCAAAATAAATTGACGTTGATTTGCACTACTCAATTTTTAACGATCGGTTTTAGAGACACCTAAATAAGACCTCGAAAACTGTAATGTTCATAGTACGATAAATAACACCTACATGTCAACACAATTGTGGCAATAAAAGCAGCAATTTTTACATCACCACTTTTATATCTCTACTCTTGAGATTGCTCCACGACAGCTTCTTCCTCATCGTCATCTTCTTCAACCGCATCCACCAGTGCCAGTGACACGGCAGAGTCACCATCGTTGAGACGCATAATCCGAACACCTTGGGTAGCACGTCCCAATGAGGGGATATCCTTCAGGCCCAGGCGAATCGTCTGACCCTGTGATGAAACAATGATAACTTCTTGCGATTCATCGTCACTCAGAGTCTTTACCCCAATAAGCTTACCCGTCTTGTTATTCACGATAGCAGAACGAATACCAACGCCACCCCTGGCATGCGCCGTAAACTGTGAAACTTTCGTACGCTTACCGTAGCCATATTGGCTAATAACAAAGATACTCGAACCTTCCTGAACAATGTCCATGCCAATAACGTTATCACCCGCGCGCAATCGAATACCACGTACGCCTCGCGACACACGGCCCATTGGACGTACATCTTTTTCGTGGAAACGAATAGCCTGGCCTTGTAAGGTCGATATGACTACTTCATTATCACTGTTCGTCATGCGGATCCATTTAAGTTCGTCACCTTCGTCAAGATTAATCGCTATCAGGCCTGACGTGCGGACATTCTGATATTGCTCAAATGGCGTCTTCTTTACTACTCCCCGCACCGTACACATAAAGAGATTGCCACCACCACTACTTTGTTTACTCACATCAATAACCGAGCTCACCGTCTCTTCAGGTTGCAACTGTAGCAGGTTAACGATTGCCACACCCTTGGCATTTAAGCTTGCTGTAGGAACTTCATAGGTCTTAATACGAAATACGCGCCCCTTGTTTGTAAAGAATAGTAAATAGTCATGCGTACTGGCATTTACAACATGTTCGATGACGTCTTCTTCACGGGTCGTCATGCCACGGCGGCCCTTGCCACCGCGTCCCTGTCTCTTATATTCAGCAATAGGGCTTCTCTTAATGTAGTTTGCTGATGTAAGCGTTACTACAACTTGTTCATCCGGAACCAGATCTTCATCACTCATCTGGCCTAGTTCGTTTGGTACGATCCGTGTCCGGCGCTCGTCTCCATATTGTTTTTTCATCCCAAGCAATTCAGCTTTTACTATAGCCAGAATCTTCTTCTCGTCAGACAAAATAGCTTCAAGACTAGTGATGAGCTTCATTAGCTCCGCTAACTCATCCTCGATCTTCTGGCGCTCCAAGCCAGCCAGCGTACGCAACTGCATGGCCAGGATAGCTTTGGCCTGAATCTCACTCAACCCGAACCGCTTGATCAGGTTATCCTGCGCATCATCGGTGGTTTGGCTGGCGCGGATTGTAGCAATAACTTCGTCGATGTGATCGAGTGCAATCTTCAACCCTTCCAAAACGTGCGCACGCTCCTGAGCCTTGCGTAACTCATAGACGGTACGGCGACGGATAACCGACTGCCTGTGTTTAATGTGCTCTTGAAGAATATCCTGGAGACCAAGAATCCGTGGTTGTATGCCATCAATAAGCGCCAGCATGTTGTAATGGAACATCGTCTGTAGCGGCGTCAACTTATACAGCTGGTTCAAAAGCTTCTTTGGATAGGCGTCTTTCTTGAGGTCGATGACAATACGGACATTACCGCGGGCACTTTCGTCGCGCAGGTCACTGATGCCATTCACTTTCTTTTCTTTGTGCAGATCAGCAATTTTTTCAATTAGGCTCGCCTTATTGAGTGCATATGGAATTTCAGTGATTATAATTTGTTGCCGGCCTTTTTGCCCTTCAACAATTTCGGCGATACCGCGTACTACTACCCCGCCCCTGCCTGTCGCATAAGCAGTACGAAGCGAGTCACTACCGTACACAGTGCCACCGGTTGGAAAGTCAGGGCCTTTTACGAATTGCAACAGGTCGTCAAGTGTAGCGTCTTCATGTTCAATCTGGTACACCGTGGCGTCGATCAGTTCACTCAAGTTATGGGGCGGTATGTTGGTAGCCATACCAACGGCAATACCGATCTGGCCATTCAATAATAGATTAGGTAGCTTGGCTGGCAACACCACCGGTTCCTGGCGGGTACCATCATAGTTGTCCCGAAAATCAACAGTTTCCTTGTCGATATCAGCCAGCATTTCTTCGGCAGTCCGCGCCATCTTAGCCTCAGTGTAGCGATACGCGGCTGGTGGATCCCCATCCATCGAACCAAAGTTACCTTGGCCATTCACCAGCATATAGCGCATAGACCATGGCTGCGCCATGCGCACCATAGAGTCGTAAATAGCACTGTCACCATGTGGGTGGTACTTACCCATAACCTCGCCGACGATCTGAGCGCTTTTGACGGTCTTTCCACCGGGTTTAATACCCATCTTCTCCATGACATACAGGATGCGACGATGGACGGGTTTAAGACCGTCACGCACATCTGGCAAGGCACGAGCAACAATAACACTCATCGAATATCGTAAGTAACTATCCTCCATGACGTTTTCGACGGTACGGGCTTCAACGATACGTGAATGAGTCTGCTCAGGCAGCACTTCACCTTCTAATGCTGGTTGGTTGTCAATCCGTGGTTCAATCACAGGGTCTTTGTCCATCTTAAATATCCAAGTCCTTCACAAATTTTGCGTGCGTCTGAATAAAGTTCTTTCGAAGCTCAACCTCCGTACCCATGAGCTTGTTAAAGATTGCATCCGCCTTTTCTGCATCGGCAACCTTTACTTGTACCAATACGCGTTTTTCGGGATTCATCGTTGTTTCGAATAACTGTTCAGCGTCCATCTCGCCAAGACCTTTGTAACGCTTCTGCTCCGTAAAACCGGCTTGGTGAATACGATCGTCGCTTAAGTCAACCTTCAGGCCTTCTTTTTTACGCTTGGCTATCGTTTCATCGAACACTTTTTCAAGCTCTGCTTCATCATATATAAAGACACTGGTCTTACGGCCAGTTTTTACCAACTCGAATAGTGGTGGCTTGGCCAAATATACATGTCCATTGTCCACGACCGGCCGCATGAAACGAAAAAAGAAGGTTAGCAGCAAGGTACTGATGTGGGAGCCGTCAACATCGGCATCGGTCATGATGATAACCCGATCGTAACGTAGCCCACTTATGTCGAACGAGTCTTCAATACCTACGCCTAAAGCCTTGATAAGACTCAGAATTTCATTATTGCCCAGCATCTTGTCCAAGCGGGCGCGCTCAACGTTCAACACCTTACCGCGAAGTGGCAGGATGGCCTGACTTTTGCTGTCACGGCCGCTCTTAGCTGAACCGCCGGCTGAATCGCCCTCAACGAGATAGATCTCAGAGTTCTTTGGGTCCTTATTTGAGCAATCTGCTAATTTTCCGGGCATGCTTGAGCCTTCAAGCACACCTTTACGGATGATATTGTCGCGGGCAGCGCGGGCAGCTTTGCGGGCACGGGCAGCAAGCAGTGCCTTGCCTACAATTTTCCTGGCGATACCGGGATGCTCCTCAAGATAATAATTAAAGTACTCTGTCATTACCTGCTCTACATACCCACGCACCTCAGGGTTGCCAAGCTTATTCTTAGTCTGGCCTTCAAACTGTGGGTCAGGCAATTTAACCAGGATGACAGCAGTAAGGCCTTCACGGCAATCTTCACCAGTCAAGTTCTCTTCTTTGTCCTTAAGAAGCCCTGTTTTGCGAGCGTAGTCATTCACTACCCGGGTCAGTGCAGAACGAAAACCAGTCAGGTGTGTTCCACCATCCGGATTAAACACGTTATTAGCGAACTGCTTGATGGTCTCGGTATAGCTATCGGTGTATTGGGCGGCAATCTCGACCTGCGTAGCTTCTACCTGTTTATCAACATAAAACACGTCGTCGTCAACCGGCTCTTTGCCAACGTTAAGGTGCATAACATAGGATTTAATACCACCCTCAAAATAAAATCCGTAACGCTTGCCTGTATACTCATCTGTGATCGAGGTTCTAACGCCTTTCGTGAGATATGCTTGATGGCGCAATCGATCAAGAATAGTTTCATAATTGAACTTTGTCGTTTCAAAGGTGGACCTTTCAGGGTAAAACAGTATCTCTGTGCCAGTGCGGTCGGATTTGCCGATAGGCTTGAGATCACCTTGGGGTATTCCACTAGCGTATTCCTGTTGAAAGACTTTTCCATCTCTATGAACCGTTACAACTAAGCGACTTGAGAGGGCGTTCACTACACTAACGCCTACACCATGCAGACCGCCAGAGACCTTATAGCCACCGCCACCAAACTTGCCGCCAGCATGCAGTACCGTTAAAACGGTCTCAACCGTACTCTTGCCGGTCTTAGGGTGGATATCCGTAGGGATACCCCGCCCGTCATCCGTCACTTTTACACCGCCATCAGAGAGCAGGGTTACTGCAACTTCGCTGGCATGACCAGCCAGTGCCTCATCTATACCATTATCAATAATTTCCCAAACCAGGTGATGTAGCCCCTCAACGCCTGTCCCACCAATGTACATGCCAGGACGTTTGCGAACAGGGTCCAGACCTTCCAACACTTGGATCTGATCAGCAGAATAAGCTTTTTGTTTATCGGCCACTAGAATACCCTCTTTAGAACAAATGAAATAAAGTTAGACATCTCCTCCCACTTCTAGGTTAATATTATAGGTAACTTCTTAGCTTTTAGCAACCAGTCGCCAGCAGTCTAAGAGTCCATATGTAAGGTGCCGTCCTGGTCGATGAATATAGTATTTTTGTTATCATCATGTTTTTGCTCGCCAGAAAGCAGTATCTCTCCATCTCTTTTACTCGTAGGACGTTGCTGGGCAGCACTAGCATCTGGCTGGGGTGCCGCAACAGGCCCTTCTTCGATAGGCCTTGTGCCGTTCTGGGTCAAGGCTGATCCACTGCCCTCTACTGGAGCTGAGGATGGCGAGTCCGCTGCAAGTGTTGGTAGCTCATCATTTCCCGGCGTACGCTTATCATGATTTATGCCCTGGGGAGATTCACTAACACTCTGTACATGGGTACGCGCTTGCTCGGAAATCTCATCAATATCTTTAGGCACATCTTTAGACCATGGGGCCGGACGTCGTAAAGGACTCTCGCTCTGAAGCTTAGCCTTCCATCCATCCAGAAACGAAGCAGGTTGTGGTGGAGGAACCGACGTGGGGTTACTCCCAGTCACATGGTCGGCAGTAGACAGACGACCACTAAATGGTTCGGGAGCAGAAGTTTGGTTGCCAAACCCAGATCGTGGAGGAGTAAACGGCTTCGTAGCCAGCCGCGCGAATATCTCCTTCTCTACCTGGGCCCTAGGACGCCCGTATTTGGCCGCAGAAAGCTGCTTTAAAGCATCAGCTAACTTCTGGTTAGGATTACCAAGCGGGGGTAACGTGGCCATACTGAACGGCTGAGTGGGGACGCCATTAATTAGCATACGAACACCTGCATTGTAATTAGGCATGCGCAATAGGTCAGATGTATCGAATGCCGGGCGCAAACGCTTAGCCATGGCTTCGGCGTCTTCTTCCACTCCCAGCCGGAATGATACAAGCGTACCGGTATTACCAAACACAGCATCGCGGATCTCTTCTATGAGCTGCGTGGTGTGCTGGTTGGCGACAATTAGGTCCAAGTGATATTTACGTGCCTCTGAGAGGATAGTTGCAAAAGAGTCTGTAGAGAAGTTCTGGAACTCGTCTACGTATAAGCTGAAGTCCTGACGCTCGCTTTCGGGAACGTTGGCACGGCTCATAGCTGCGGCCTGAAACTTCATGACAAATATCATGCCAAGCAACTGCGCATTCAGTTGTCCTAGCTTACCCTTACTGAGGTTGACCAGCAGGATTTTTTTATTATCCATAACGTCACGTAAATCAAATGCGCTACGTGTCTGCCCCATAATGTTGCGCATCATTTCGTTCGATAGGAAAGCACCAAACTTGCTCACAAACCAACCAACTAGCTCGCCAAAGTCATTAGAGCGCTGCATCTGCGGCATTTCTTTTTCCCAGAACTCCACTACATTTTGGTCCTTAACATATTGTAATTTTTGCTTTACAAAAGCCGGATCACGGAATAGTTTAGGAATATCAACAAATGTACCCCCGTTCGGATCAGCCATAATTGTGAGAGCAGCATTGCGGAAAATGTGCTCATAACGAGGCCCTATAATACCTTGATGTTGTGGATCGTACAGCTTATACAACATGTTCAGTACTTCCTGGATAATAAAATCTTTTTGGTCAGGTGTCTGATATTCAAACAAGTTCAACCCCAATGGATATTCAGAATCTGAAGGCGAGAAGTAAATTACATCTTCTGTACGCTCCTTAGGAACCATGGCTAGCAGGCGTTCCGCAGTATCACCATGTGGGTCAACAAAAGCAAAGCCACGGCCGCTAAGCATATCTTGTAAAGCAAGATTTTCAAGATAGGTAGACTTACCCGTACCAGTCTGACCCACTACATACATATGTCTGGCTCGGTCAGCGTTGGATAAGCGCACAGGCTTCTTAACGCCACGAAACACGTTATAGCCAAGCAATAGCCCATCTTCGGGCATATCGCGTGGCGCATCAATCTGCCTTGAACCTTGCCGTTCAAGTTGCGAAGTAGGTATGCTTTTTTGTTCAGGAAAATGGAAGACTGTTGCCAGCTCAACCGAGTTTAGAATAGTCTTCCTTGCCTTCTGAGAGAACATGCGTAGTATGTATGCTGTTGTCAGTTCTTCAACATCTTTTGTTGGAATAAACTTAAATCCATTCTTCCCTGGGGCATCAAATAAAGAGAAGACAGCAACAACGTTGTTTAATATAGCTTGCGCGCGTTGACTTATATTGGAAGAAGCTACTACACGAATAAGCACTTCGTAGCCTGAGTCGCGTGTTTTGTTTTCAATAGCATCAACAATTGCTTGGTCAATACCAGACAGGCTTTTATCGGTGTCGTTCTTATTGTCTTTGGTTTCAGGAGGCTTAACAAAAGCAGTGGCAATATCTTTACCAAGACCAAGTACCAGCTCACTACCTTTTGTGCCACCAGCCGTACCCTTCCGCTTTTTTGTAGCAATAGTAAGAGCATCTTTGCGCCATACGGGGTCTGCTGGGCGCATGAGAAGTTGGATACCTACACCGTCTTCCTTATCTAAAGTTGACAGAGCGTTTAACAGTGCGTGCATTGCATCGCGCTTACTCTCTTGATAGGTCGCAATGGGATAGGCATATGATTCTTTGAGGACAAATTCGCCACCAACCGTACCACTTAACCTACCGACAGGATTGAAAATATTATGTTCTTCCACTTCTTCCAAACGAGCCGTAGGATAAGCGCTGACAATTGCTTGCTTGACTAGCTCTACAAGCGCAACTGGAACGGCGGCATAAAAATAGACACGGCCTTTTAAAGCAATAATTTCAAATGCAAAGTGACGTTGTCCGTAAATTTTTGTTTTAAAACCCTTTTGGAGTGTGCTGGCAATAATACTGTAAATCACTTGGGCTCTCGAGATATTTTCTTCAGCAACATCGCGCTCGTCGCGACCAGAAGACGCAGTATCTTCACTCAACGGAGGTAAATGCATAAGAATTGGTACCATCTTCAGCCCCCGCTCATAATTCTTCCTGGTTCTTATCTTACGGCGTGCCTGCAATAATATAACTGACGCAACAATCATTGCTGCTACCATGAAAAATACTATTATCAATGCTAAGGTAGACATATAGGCTTAATCTTCGACGCTTTTAATTTCCTTGTTATATCGTGCTTTAATATATTCTGCTTTAATGCGGCTTATTTCCCTGCTCTGTAAATAAGGATCAGCATGAGTGATCTCTACTATCTCTCTAGCCTTATCAATCCATTCTCGATCTATTACACTACTTTCGTAATCTGCTTGCGGAGTAGCGGCATTTCTGGGGTTAACAGACGATGATGATATAGTGTCATCCGTGGCACTAGCCGATAAGGGGGGGTCCGTTATCGGTATCGACGGCCTTTGAGGCACAGCAACACTAGTGAAGTCTGGCTCAGGAACACTCGAAGCATGGAAAGCTCCTGGAGTACCCGAAATTGGCGGCAAAGCTTCGTCAAAAGAGGGGCTCGGTAAATCTAAACCTGGTGTCTCACTTAATTGCGGATTCATAATTCATACTACATTATACCAGCGTTTCAATAACGCTACCAGGGGCGTTGCCATAATCGCATACTGAGCTTACGCAGATAGATTCGTCCGAGATACATAAAAATATGAGACTGCCAGTAATGCAGCCAGCGCCAAAACGTCTCGCGTGGTTAATTGTCCAATAGACTGGAGTATAAGGAGCGCTACAGGAACACCTGCACACAGCATCGCTATACGGATGCTCCTTGCGATAGATACATGACGGCTTCTTAATATCCAGTACACTAAAGACGAGATAAGCAAGAAGAACAATAAAAATGGGAGAATCAAGAGGAGCGAAGGAGCTGTGACTGGATTGGTACTGGTAAACAGTACCAATATGCCAACAATATATACGCCGCAAGTAATTATAATCTTCTTCATCACGTCTAATTTTAAGTTATCTTTGGATAAAAGAAAAATACTGTAGTTTTGCACCCTACAGTATTTTTCTTTAATTGATTGTGGAGCCGTGGGCAGTAAATCCGCTCAAAAAATGTAATTAATTAGCGCTTACTACCTTACGGCATTGACTGACCGCTCCTGTAACCTTTAGGGTTACAAAGAGCGCTGCTTTTTGGTTGTTAATGTAAGTTTTTGTTTTGCTTACCTATAAACTAGTCTAGCGTAAAACCAAGAAAATGTCAATAGCCATTAGTATTTTGGAAGCTTCTAAACATCACCCTGCCGTATTCTAAATAAGCACAGTACTATACGTATTTTTTATAACTGAAAAGTTATACACAGGTTTACATAAAATTCGTTACGATTGTTATTGACAGGTTGGATTGCAATTAATAAGATAGCAGTAGCACTTGAATAAAAAAAGTGCTCAAAAACAAAAACGGATCCTTAAACAACGGCTTCTCGCAAGCCGTTGTTCCACGAAAAAGAAACCACAAACTCCAAATCTAAAACGCAAAAATCAATCAAAAATATAGACCCGCAACTCGCAAGCGGGTCTTTACTTTTAGGGCAACAGTCGGTACTAAAATGCCATGAGTTGTAGTATACAAGGCATTCTTGTCAATGGTTCTGAGGGCATAGTAATCGATATAGAATGTCAGCTATCAAATGGCTTGCCAACGATAGTTATAGTGGGCTTAGGCAATAAGGCCATAGACGAAGCTAAAGAACGTATACGCAGTGCTTTTGCCAGCAACAAGCTTAAATTGCCGCGCCTTCGCATCACCATAAATCTAGCACCTGCTGATGTCCCTAAAGAAAGCAGCAGTTTCGACTTAGCGATTGCAGCATCAATCATGGTAGCCAGCGGCAAGGTTCAGCATTCGTTAGGAAAACAAGCTGCAGTTATCGGGGAAATTGGCCTTGATGGAGCCGTAAGACCAGTCCGTGGTATTATCGGTAAAATTGTCACTGGTAAAAAGCTAGGCATCAATACTTTTTCGCGCCTATATACTTGACAGACCCAAACAGATTAGCTAAACTGTGAGTATGAGTTTGTTAGCCTTCCAAAAACAATTCCCCGACGAAGCAACTTGCCTGACATTTTTGGAAGACCAACGCTGGGCCAATGGCCGCTACTGCCCACACTGCGGCAGCCTAAAGTCCTACAAGTTCGCTGACGGCAAGCTATTCAAATGTGGCGACTGCCGCAAGAAGTTTACCGTCAAGGTCGGCACCATGTTTAGCGATAGCCATGTGCCGCTGCAAAAGTGGTTCTATGCCATCTACTTGAACACCTCACTCAAAAAGGGCATTTCCTCAATCCAACTTGCTAAGTACCTAGACATTACCCAAAAGACCGCTTGGTTCATGTTGCAACGTATTCGCTACAGCGTCGAAAAATCAGGCCGTGGTGATTTGCTTGGCAACATCGTCGAAGCCGACGAAACCTATGTTGGTGGCACAAGACACGACGGCAAGCGCGGACGCGGGGCAAGTGGCAAAACGCCGGTTGTTGGCATTGCCGAACGTAAAGGCGAAATCCGCATGGAAGTTACCGAGAACACCAAAGCCGTCACGCTCGATAAGATCATTACTGACCATGTAGCGCCTGGCTCCACCGTCATGACCGATGAGTACCGGCCTTACGGCCATGTCACTAGGCTTGGCTACAAACACCGCCGCGTCAACCACACCAACAAAGACTTTGTGATCGGCCAAAACCACACCAACACCATTGAGGGCGCATGGAGTCATTTGAAGTTGAGCATTCGCGCTATCTACATTGGCGTCAGTCCGAAGCATTTGCAGAAATACTGTGCGGAATACGAATATCGCTACAATACCCGCGAACTAAAGGACGATGAGCGCTTTGATAAATGGTTTGGGTTTGTGAATGGTGCAAATCTTACTTACCGTAAATTGATTGGCATACAGCATATGATATTGGCTCCGGTAGGCGTCGCTCCAGCGCCAAAACCCAAGAGAATGAAGAAAGAGCGCCCAGCTGAACCGCGTAAGTTCCGGGGTCTACCCGATGACGACACCCTAAACTAGACTCGCTATTTTGCCCTAATCGGCTAGGGTAAATATTGCCTTTATCTGATCTGTCGATGTAGAATAATCGTGTCACCTACCCTTACAAGTATACGGGTAGGAGGGTTTGGCAAAACTAAGTACACGCCAGAATAACAAGAATAAACCATACCTAAAAACAATCAGAGAGAAACAAAGAAAAAACTAACTCTAAAAATCACTAAGCCAATCTACTTATACATACAATGCAGCTACCTAAAATAACCAAGAAGCAACAAGAGATACTAAAGCTGCTCTATCGCTATAGGTTCTTAAATCGTATTCAGATACAAGCACTGATGAGACACAAGGACTACAAGACAATAAACCTGTGGCTCAAAGACCTACGCGAGAAAGAGTATGTCACCTGGATATATTCAACGCACTTCGCAGAGAAGACCAAGCCAGCAGTTTACTACCTTGGTCTCAATAGCATCCGGCACCTAAAGCAGCTAACTAGCACCGACGAAAATGGCAACGAGCAACCGATCTATCCACTAGAAGAACTACGCAAGCGCTACCGCGAGTCGTCTCGAAGCCAGACTTATATTGATCACTGTGTGCTGCTGGCGGATTGCTGCATTACTCTACTCAACCAACGCACTAAAACAACTGGCTATTATTACCAGACCGAAGCAGATTACTTATTGGAGAGCAGTTACTACCATTTCATTTTCGACAGTGAGCTTATGCGTCCTCATCTGTGCTTCTGCAGAGATAAGTATGACAAAAACGGCAAAGAGGAAGCAACGCTCGAAAGCTACTTGCTCGAAGTATTTGACTCGACACTTCCACGGTACCGCATGAAGAAGCGCCTCGGTGATTGCGTGAAGTATTTGGATGACGAAGATTATGAGTGGAAAGAACAAACGGATACCGAAAAGCTACCAATCTTGTTATTTGTGTGTCCGCGTACCAGCGACCTTATTTATGCCAAGCGCAGAACCAGAAAACTTATTGCTGACGCTTGGGAGTATAAGGATGATGACGAGGAGCGGCCACGGGTACGGTTTACGACGGTGGATAAGCTGAAACAGTCGAACGTGTTAGCGAAAGAGATATGGGAGCAAGCATAAGCCATTACAGAACTTTCGTTTGTACTCAAACGGAAGTCGCCTGTTTGCCGTAGGCAAATAGGTTTGAGCTTTAACGGCACAATTCTGGTATCATAAGCATAATGAAAACCGCAACTCAGGCTCAAAAGAAAAGCCACTGGCTGCGTTGGTTGCTAGTCGCAGTCGGCGTTGTAATATTGCTCGTAATCTCTGTCGCAGGATACGCGACTTACCGATTCGCCCACGATCTCGCCACAACCAAGCTAGAAGACGCTGCGGATGAAGTACCCGCTTGCGGCGCGACCGCTATGCAGATCGCGCTCGGATCGCCTTACCGTGGCGTGGGTAATCCGGTTGCTTACTTTACGACCGACGGCAGCGACGTATATATTAGCGCCCGTCACTTTGAGCATGGCGGTTACTTTGACCCTAAAACTGGCGTTACCGGCATCTGGATTGGTGACGTAGCCACTCCGCCCACCTACAGCGAGCAAACAGGCCAAGTAGCGAATGCGAAAGCTGAACTAACGGTGCAAGAAGGCAAACACAAGAGGGCGCAGCTACCCGCCGGACGCTACTGGCTATGGACCTCCACCGGCGGGGACATTGTAGCTGCAAGTTGCGGAAAGATTGAAGGCCAGCAACCGAATGGCGAAGCTGCATCTGTCCTGCAGAACGTCTACCACGGTGGTGCTTGTGATGACCAAGCTTACTACGCTAAGCACGAAAGAGAGTGTGCGGTACAATGAGCCAAGAAAGAATCAAGCATTATGCTAGGCGTATTGCGATTAGCATAGCGGTCGGAGTAGTGCTTACCTTTGGGATTGGTTTAGCAGAGGTCGCCCTATTGAAGGGAACATTCAATCCGCGCGGCGGGCAATGCGCCACTGATCCACTTTGCGACCCGTCACCTTATCTCAATATTGGCCTTCCGTGGACATATGGCAATTACTCTGATGCCGATGGCTCAACTACCATACTTAACTCGCAAGATGATGAGCTTACTGGACGCTACTACCGAGGGTTTATAGCAGACACCATCTTGTATGCATTATTTGCGTTTGCGCTTCTGGCTATACTTGCGCGAATTCGCAAAAAAAGCTTGAGATAAAACAAGTCAGTTGGACTTATAACCCCGCGACGCTCAGATATCCGATAGTACTCATCCGTAAATCACTACCAGTCCATTCCTCGGCAGCCAACTCGTCAGCATGTGCAGTTTCTCACGCTCAAAGGCATAGGTAACGTATACTGTCGGGCAAACCGGCGGTAGCTTTATAAAATCGTCAGCCCCCGCAAAGGTAACATCCGCTTCCAGTAGGTCGCCCAGTGACTTAGCCGAAAAGGTCATGGCCCGCATATGCGACAGAATATGTATAAGCTCAAGTATGCGTGGCGTATTAAGGCTGCTCGCTTGCTCATTTAAGCCTTGCCGGTATATTCGCATCCATTGCTTACGGGTAGCAGATAATAGCTCTTTCGGCTTGTCGGTCACAACAGCAATCTTGCCACATAACGAACGAGCGTACATATGATGCGCTAAATCCCACGACAGCGAGCCATGACCGTTCAATGAGCGCCGCTCAACGCAAAGTCCGTCCATCCGGCACCTCACCATATTCAAGCGCAAATTGACTATGTGTTCGCTTTGCTCGCTCCGCCACCATGAAGTCAGCCCAACCCGCAATAAACTGGTGGGGATTCCAGAAATGGCCGTTGCAGGCGAAGCGTTGCTTGTTAGCGGCATCCAGCAGTCCGGCCACTGCCTCATCGGGCGCTACCTGTCTGTTACAGATCACACAAGGTAGCTGTTGTGGTATCGGTTTGTCGTCTAGTAGCTGAATAATCGCCAATTTCTCCTCCTAGAGTGATGACAGTAGCTAACATTATGCTAGTTATTGACTGTAGAGCTATTGTCATCATTTGTCTAGTCTTTAAGTAATATGACAAGCAATATACGAGTAGCATTCGGTAAAAGAATTAGGCAAGTACGACTAGCAAAGGGCTTTACGCAAGAAAGCCTGGCCGATACAGTCGGTTTGCACCGAACCTACATCGGCAATATCGAACGTGGCGAAGAAAGCGTGTCGGTAGATAATGCCGCGAAAATTGCTAAGGCGCTCAAAGTTAGCTTGTCGGAGCTGTTTAAGGGTCTTTAGTCCGGCGCGGCATTCGGCAGTTTACAACGACACCAGTAGCTAATCTGATATTATGGTGTCATATGCAAAAAGAGGATATTCTAGCCGAGATTCGACGGACGGCTCAAGAAAATGCGGGCAAGCCACTTGGTTGGCGACAGTTTGAGTATAATACGGGCATAAAGCCTTACGAATGGACAAAGTACTGGGCGCGATTTGGTGATGCCCAAAAAGAAGCAGGCTTTGTGCCGAACGTCCTTAATGTCGCTTACGATGAAGCCTACCTACTAGACAGTCTGGCTCAGCTTACCCGTGAACTCGGTAGATTTCCCTCCCAGGCAGAAATACGCCATAAGTCGTTCAATGACGCCAGCTATCCTAACCAGAGTACTTTCAGACGTTTAGGGAACAAACGCCAGACCATAACTAAACTACTAGCTTACTGTTCAGGCAAGACCGCATATGATGACATTGTTGAAACACTAAAGTCCATCCCAAGCGTAGAAGCTGCGAGTAGCGACCTCCCAACAGAGCTAGAAAATGCCAGTGAGCAGCTTGGCGAGGTCTACTTATTCAAATCAGGACGCCACTATAAAATCGGCATGACCAAAGACACCGTGCGCCGAGGGAATGAGCTTAGAATACAGCTACCCGAAAGAATGGATTTAATCCATTCCATAAAAACGGACGACCCAAACGGTATCGAGGCATACTGGCATAGACGTTTCGCGGACAAGCGCATGAATGGCGAATGGTTTGATTTGAGTTCGGCAGACATAAGAGCATTTAAGCGGTGGCGCAAGATAGTTTAAGCAGGAGGCAATTTATGGCACAGGATAAAGCGCAGAAGAAGCCCAAGAAGACCGAAGACGGTAAAGATTTAGCAAAAGATAAGAACTTTACGGAAGCCGTTAAAATAATGGCAAACACTCAGCCAATTAGTAACGAAGAAATTGTTAAGCGCAAGAAGAAGCGTAAAGATTAAAACAGCTCGACCAACCAGTTTTGATGATTGGGTCTGTCAAATATATAGGCGCGTACTTTTTTTATACCTGCTGGCAACCTTAGTCAAGCTAGGCTAATACCCAGCATTAGCCTATACCCACTGAACAACATCAAAGATTTACACCTCTACTTCACTGGGACAGGCCCTATAACCAAGTATGAGACCAAGGAAACTACACACCCAGACAATAAAATGCGTGTCGGGTCGTCAGCCCTATCGAGCATTGCCGGCCAAGAACAAGCAAAGCGAGCCTTGGAGATAGCGGCTGCAGGCGGACATAACATACTCTTAAGTGGGCCACCAGGCACAGGCAAAAGTATGCTTGCCAAAGCGCTGGTACATTTGCTCCCTCCTTTAAGCCATCAGGAAATTCTGGAAGTAACGCAGCTGCATAGTTTAGCCAGTAGTTCATACGACAAACTCATCACCGAGAGACCCTTCCGATCTCCTCACCATAGCTCGAGCCATATATCAATAGTTGGCGGAGGCAGCAATGCCCTTCCGGGAGAGATAACCCTTAGTCATAGGGGTGTCCTCTTTCTAGATGAGATACCTGAATTTAATCGAGTAATTCTTGAGGCATTGCGTCAACCCTTGGAGGATAATTATATAACCATAGCCCGGGCGAAGAATACTGTTGAATATCCGGCTAATTTTATACTGGTGGCTACAACAAATCTGTGCCCTTGCGGTTTCTATGGATCTACAAGGCAGTGTCAGTGTTCTCCGTATCAAATTGCCCATTATCAACGCAAACTGTCCGGGCCAATCTTAGACCGTATAGATATATTCGTAGACGTGCAGGCAGTTGAGCATGCAAAACTTCTCCAAACAACTAATGACAATCAAGAGGATAAGAAAGCTCAGAAACGCATCGCAGCTTCCAGGCACTGGCAGCAACAGAGATTATCATCGTATGAGCGTGTTAATAGTGATATGACTAATGAGGATATAAAGCGGCACGCCACAATCAGTAATCAGGCAAAAGTATTTCTAAACCAGGCAGCCGAAAGACTGGAGATTTCTGGCCGAGGTTATATGCGTGTTATTAAAGTAGCAAGGACTATTGCCGACCTTGAGAGCAGTACCCGGATATTGCCAGAGCACATAGCTGAAGCATTACAGTACCGCACACTACATAATATCTCACAATAGCGCGGAGACTGGCTTGACCCCTGTTGAGCGATCTGTTACAATGTGAGCACTAACAATATAAAGGAGGCACTATCAGCAAGTACACCCGCCTGAATCAAGACATTCGGGCACCTCAACTTCGCGTGATTGACCAAGACGGGAAACAACTTGGCGTGCTATCTCGAACTGAGGCTCTGCAGGCTGCAGAAGCGCAAGGGTTAGACCTTGTGGAGATATCACCCGAAGCAAACCCACCAGTCGTAAAGATAATAGACTGGGGCAAATACAATTACCAACGTACCAAGCAGTTACAAAAGAATAAGCGTAACTCCAAGGTATTCGAGGTCAAGCAAATGCGATTCGGGCTAAAGATAAGTGAGCATGACCTGGGTGTCAAACTCAAGAAAGTCACTGACTTTTTGGAAACAGGCCATAAAGTTAAGCTTACGATCTTCTACAGGGGAAGAGAGCTTGCTCATAAAGAGTTGGGGTTCAAACTTGCCGATAAGGTTATAGGCGACTTTGGTGAAAAAATTGTTGTCGATCAGACACCACAATTCGCCGGTAAACAGCTTAATTTTGTGATAAGGAGCAGTCATGCCAAAGTTAAAAACGCATAGCGGTACTAAGGACCGGGTCCGAATAACCAGGAATGGCAAAGTAAGAATCAGTCATTCCCATCGCAACCATTTTCTGCAAAAGAAGAGCGGTGCTCGCAAGCGTAAGCTTGCAGGTTTGGAAACCATGGTTGGAAGTAATAGTAAAACAATTAAGCTCATGATTGGAGCGTAAAAATGCGCGTAAAAAGAGGCGTCGCCAGTCACCAGAAGCATCAGAAGATCCGTCAAGCCACTAAGGGCATGACTAAATCTAATCGCTCAAGTATCAAGCGCGGCAAACAAGCACTTACCAAAGCTCTGCAGTTTGCTTATCGCGACCGCCGTAACCGCAAGCGCACCTTCCGTGAGCTATGGAATACACGGATTAATGCCGCAGCCCGGATACATGGCACTACTTATAGCAAGCTTATTGCAGCACTCAAGCAAGGAAACATCATTTTAGATCGTAAAGTTTTAAGTGAACTTGCAGTCAACGAGCCAAAGGCATTCGAAGCTGTCATTAAAGCAGTGCCAAGAGAAAAGTAGCTATATACCTAAAGCTATCTTGGAGGCAAAAAACCACTTACAATTCAGTGAGTGGTTTTTTGAACAATACTAGCGCCAGATTACCCATAAGCCGGGTTCTGTTCTAGCCGATCATCTATCTAGTCTCGATGTTACCATCGAGATCAAGCGGGTAATAATGGACTCTGGCGGGTAACCATCCTGAAATGTCAGGATACGAATCCATCGCCTTGCAGCAGACAGGGTTTACCGCTCCCTAATGTCACCATTATGGACTGCGAGCTCTTACCTCGCTCTTTTCACCCTTCCTTAGTTGTATTGGACACAACTAAGCGGTTTGGTTTCTGTGGCACTTTCCCTAGAATTTCTTCTGGTTGCTGTTAGCAACTGCCCTACCCTACGCTGCCCGGACTTTCCTCCCCGCTGTACAGTGGGGCGATCAGCCGATAATCTGGCACGTAGTTTATTATATCATTTTGCGGGGTAATTCTCATCTATTGAGCTTCTGCTGCCTGATCCAGCGCTTCATTAACGGCGCTATCGGCAATCTTATTGAGTTCGCGTGGGACATGAGTGAAAGAGATACGTCGAAATACTGGAACTATTTGTTTGATAGACTCATGAATTGGCCAAAGATCCCTGTTCTTCACCTTGAATATACCAGCCATCTGGTTAACTACCAATAGACTATCCATATATACATGTATGTCACGCACACCCATAGCACGTGCCTCTTCTAAACCTAGCTTTAAAGCTTGATATTCGGCTTGGTTGTTAGTAGTCAGGCCCAAATAAATACCTTTTTTTACAACAACCTGTCCCTTCATATTCATAATGGCAAAGCCACTGGCTGAAGGTCCAGGATTGCCACGCGACCCTCCGTCTGCATACAATTTTGCTTCTTTAAGATTGAGGGCTCCTTCGTCTTTTGCCAAAGCGCTAGACTCCTCACTCAGGGTAAAATGGATCATTTTAACAGGTGTTTCAAGTGTAACTTGCGCGCCATAATATTGCCTATAGGCCTTAAGCATACCTTCGCGAGAAGCAAAGCTTCCATACCTGTCCATATCTGCACTAGTGATTTCGCCCAAACGCTTCTCAGCTACAATATCTACTTTAGCCGTTCCTAAAGATCGCCAAGAACCGGTATCTTTAGGGTTGACTTTATCAATAAGCTCGATTTCGTCGTTAACATGAATATCTTTGTCATCATACATACGCCAGGTGGTTTTCTTGGAACCACTTCGAACCAACTCAGCCAGTTCATGATCCAGTTTGAGAGTCTTCATATTCTCAAAAGTATACCAGAAGGCTTATTCGTTTTCAGTTAGTTACTGTTTAATCACCCCGTGCAGTTGGCAAATTTATCTATTAGCATTAGGAGGCGTTTCTTGCTATCCCCAGAAAGCATGGAATAACTGATGTTTAGCAGGTCTCTTTAAACTAACAGCCAATGCACCGACTATAGAATCCAGTGTTAAAGACAGTAGATGGTCTTTTATTATTGAAAATGTGGGCATAAGTATTCACCAAGGCCACCTACTTTAATAACCTTACGAACTAGCTTGGCTCGCCAGTCTAGCGTAGTTTCGTTTGTGTCGGTACAAATCCAACCCATCCTAGGATAGCTATAGCATCTGATGCAGCTTCTATACTTGCAAGGACGGACCTCGCAAAGTAGGAAAATATTGTCTAGTAATGGTCGGGGTGAAGACTTGAACTTGCGCTCAGATGCTCGACTCACGTCCGCTGTACAGCGGACTACCGGCTCGGCCAAGCAAGGAAAACGTAAACTGCCACCGGCAGTTTACGCCTATCGGTCGCAAATTCAAACCTATAGCTCAAATAAGTGCAAAGAGCCTGACAAGTGCCAAGCTCTTTGCACTGGTCGGGGTGACAAGACTTGAACTTGCGACCTCACGGCCCCCAGCCGTACGCGCTACCAACTGCGCCACACCCCGATAACGAGTATGAGAGAAACCCAGGTTTCTCTCATCGCGCCGGGCGCCGGAATAAATCCGTCGCTCGGGCTGCTCTTTTCCTGAAAAGGAACAATTCAAAGGCTGGGGGCCGACATGATTAACCCCGAAATCGAGGTGGGTGTTCTCAAGCAATAACCACAGTCATTGCAAATATCGAACTCCCATTGCGAAAAAGTATTGGATAATCATTCGCTCGGCTTACCCAGCCAATTATATTATACATTCAGAACGGCATCTAGCCGAGTAGAAATACAGCAATCGCTTGGTTAACTGTAGAGAGTATTGGGCCTAATACAGGGAGAAGTAAGAGTAGTATGAGGATCGTTATCATAAAGCCCATTGCTTCGATCTGTCGCATAACTCCTTGCAGCGGCCCGGGAGCAAAAGCGTAGAGCAACCTGGAGCCATCCAAGGGCGGCAATGGAAGCATGTTAAACACAAACAAGCTAATATTGACAAAGATAAACAGGACAAGCGCATGAAGGCCACTGTCCCCTACCACCCCCATATTCACTGCTATACTGCCTAGAATAGCTAAGCCCAAGTTAGAGAACGGCCCTGCAATAGCCACTAATGCTGCGCCATACTCACCATAGCGTACCTGTGTAGGGTCAAATGGTACAGGACGGGCAATAAGAATAGGAGGCAACCCCACCAACATCAAGACCGCTGGCAGTAATATCGTTGTGTAGAGGTCTATATGTTTAAGAGGGTTCAATGTTAGCCTGCCCTCATCAGCCGCGGTCGTGTCTCCAAGACGATGAGCTACGAAGGCATGGGTTGCCTCATGCACGCCTAGAGAGACAAGCAAAGATATAAGCACAATAACTATATCGGCAAATGATAAGCTTGAGAGCATACCAGTTAGTATAGCAGCACTTTGGCAGTTATTGACTTAAGAGGCTAAAACAGATACAATAGACCCCTGAACGGAAGGAAGTAATGTAATGCGTAAGTGTGACCTCACCGGCAAGGGCAAACAGTTCGGTAGTAATGTTAGCTTTTCTCAGCGCCACACCAAGAAGGTATGGGAGCCTAACTTGCAGAAGAAAACTATCTTTATCGATGGCAAAAAAGTACAACTCAAAGTTAGCACCCAGGCTATACGCACTCTTAAGAAGAAGGGGCTTCTGGTTACTTCTAAATAGTCAACGCTCTCTTAAATAGTGACAAACCCCATTCACAATTCGACGGGGTTATTTATTTTATAACGGCAAGCAAAGACTTTCGTGTCTAAAATGCTTAAACACGCTCCAGAATAACTAACTGAGTGAGGTCGCTTAAGTATCCAGCGTTAAACTTAAGCTTAGAGATAATCTCTTTAGGCTCCATAGCCAGCGATTTGAGCGCCTCTTCGAGTGACTGCTGTGGAACAGGGAATGTTAAACCTTTGGTATCGTAATGCGTGGGGACAACGACTTTGGGTTCGATTTTCTTAATCAGCTTCAGCGCACCGATAGCGTCAAGCGTATAGCCATTGCCCCCCACTGGCACAATCATCAGATCTACCATGCCAATAGACTCTAGCTGCGGATCACTTAATTCAGGATAGATATGGCCGGTAATTAACACACTCATATCGTCCACAATAAGCTTGTACATCGTAGCAGTGTTTTGGCCTGCTTGATCTATGTGAGCACGCGCTTCTACTCCGTAGATCGATACACCTGAGACTTCATATTCCCCAGGCCTGTCAATGACAATCTTAGCACTCTGAGCCATATTGCCGTGTGGGCCTGTAAACATGGCTATATCGCCCGGCTTACCTGCAGCCTTGGCGCCCAGTTCGACTAAGTTATCATCCACCACTATTCTGGAATGTTTAGTAGCAATCGTAAGGCAGTTTGCACCATGAAATTGTATATCCATCACTCTCCTCTTAAGCCGCTTCTATAACAGACCAACGTTATCTACTATGATCTGTTTCTTTGAACCTAGCACAGTAGTAATAAAGCGGTCATTTATCTGACGACGGTATTTGAACTCAGCAAGTGGCATGACCGTGTAACGGATCTCTTTATTTTCTTGAGCTTCCAAATCAGAAGCATGTTTCTGCATAGCGTTTTGATTAATGTCGCCGACAACCAGCATATCAATCCCGCTAGATTCGTCGCGCGTGAACTGGCCTGTATAAATAACTAACTCTAGGCGACCCAGAGCTTTGAGTTTATCTTCTTCTTTGGCGACAACACTTTTCTTGCCCTTTGAAACTGCAGTTTTACCGCTAGAACTACCTTGACCAAAGATCGTGCTGAATGAGTCATAAAACTCATACTTCTGATCTACCTCATAATAAAGTCTATTGTTGGTGTTATCCGAGGTGATTATCCCCACATTAAGAAGGTTGGCTAATTCCCGGCGTACTGAATTGATCTGCTCATCGATTTTGCGTGTAATCTCGCGAACATAGAAAGATCTGTTGGGGTTGCTATAGAACAACTGCAGTAGCTTTACCCTGGTCTTCGACCCAAACAATTGCTCAATCATATTTTTATTGTAACAAACTTGGTCGCTATACTATAGATACTTTGTTCAAGAATGTAGTTATTAAGTCTACGGCTTCCTCCTCTTTACAGATCCATTGAATACTTTTGTTGCGTTTGAACCATGTGCGCTGACGCTTCGCATACCGAATTGTGTTACGTATGATCATAGCTCGTACGTCTTCACTAGTTGCCATACCCGAAAAGTATGGCAAAAACTCCTGGTAACCTATTGCTTGCAAAGCCTGGCAGTCAGGAGTGTAGTACTCGACCATAGCTTCCACTTCTAAAGCAAGTCCAGCTTTCATCATAGCATCAGTACGACTGGCTACGCGACGCTCAAAGTGTTCCCGGTCTATTTTCAAACCCATAACCAGCGTATTTTCGCGCAGCCCATGCCGAGTGCCATAGTCGCCACCTGTTTCAAGACAACGTATAAGATGGCGAGGATTTTTGGGATTGTTGGGAAGTGGTATATTTTTTTTCTTAAGCTCTGCTTGTAGCTCATCCACACTGATTCCTTGCAGTTTCCTGCGGAGAGTAGTGTCGCCCTCACCTAAGAACGAAAAATTGTAAATAACAGCATCGACGTAAAGCCCCGTTCCTCCGACTAAAAAGGGTACCTTACCACGATCAGCAATATCCTGGATTGCCTGGTTGGCAAGTGGTTTAAAATCCGAAACTGCGATTGGCCGGTCTGGAGTGGTTATATCTATAAGGTGATGTCTGACCGATGACCGTTCCGCCCACGTAGGCTTTGCAGTACCAATATCCATACCTTTGTAGAAGGTACGCGAGTCGGCAGCAATGATTTCACCATCGAACTGCTGTGCCAACTCGATCGCAAGTGCAGACTTGCCTGATGCAGTTTCGCCCACTATTACAATAAGAGGTGGCTCCTCTGTTGAGTCTTGCATTCGCTTACCGACAGAATAGCCTTGGCTATGTGACATATCTAGCCTAACCTTAAAGCGATGTTTTGTTCACACGGGATTTGGTCTCGTTGGCAACAGTATTCAAAAACTCTTCTACCGTTCGAGCTTCGTGCTCCTCGCTAACCTCAATATCCTTCCGTACGCGGGGCACGACCTCACCACTTTCAACTTCTTTTTGGCCAATTACCAACGCATAGGGCACTTTCATTAGCTCTGCTGCTCGTATCTTCTTGCCTACGGATTCATTGTCGTAGTCTATAGCTACCCTTAAGCCAAGCTTCTTTGCGTTTGCAACGACGTCTTTAGTGAACTGCTTGACAGCTTCATCTTGGTTGACAGGAATGATTCGTATCTGTTCGGGTGCAAGCCACACGGGGAATCTACCGGCAACATGTTCAATATATACTGACAGAAAGCGCTCAATAGAACCCATAATAGCAGCATGCATCATAACTACTCGTTCGCGCTCACCTTCTTCGTTGACATATGTAAGATCAAAACCTTCAGGTTGGTTGAAATCGAGTTGCGCGGTAGCAACTTGCCACGTCCGGCCGATTGCATCCTTGGCCATAAAGTCAATCTTGGGACCGTAGAAAGCAGCTTCGCCAACGCCGGCAATATAGCTTTCGCCGACTTTACTCTTTACGATTGATAAAAGCTGCTCCTCGACGCTCTGCCATTTCTCCTCGCTACCAGAGTATGCATCCATAGTCTTAGGATCATGCGTTGAAAAACGCACCGACAGTTCGAAACCAAGCGTACCATAAAAACGATCGACAATATCCCAGACCTTTAATACTTCGTCTTCAACTTGGCTTGTCCGACAGAAGACGTGGGCATCATCTTGGGTAAAAGCCCGCACACGGCTTAAGCCTGATAATTCGCCAGTTTGTTCATCACGGTAACAGGTCGTAGTTTCACGGTAACGGATAGGCAGATCTTTATACGACCGGGAACGTGAGGCATACAACTGAGTGTGATGCGGACAGTTCATAGGCTTCACTGCAAACTCGTGACCTTCACGAGTAGTGATCTTAAACAGTTCGTGCTCGAACTTGTCCCAGTGTCCGCTAGCGATATAGGCGTCTTTCTTAGTAATATGCGGTATGCTTACTTCTTGGTAGCCATACTCGTCACGCATTTCTTGTACGAAATTGTCAAGTTGACGGCGTAGAATCGTACCACGCGGCGTGAATAACGGCAGCCCAGGACCGATTAGTTCGGAAAAAACAAACAGATCTAATTCCTGGCCCAGCTTGCGATGATCGCGCTGCTTTGCTTCCTCTATCATGGCCAGATATTGACGTAGCTCTTTCTCGGTTGTAAAACCGACGCCGTATACGCGCTGCATTTGGGCATTACTGTCTTTACCCCGCCAATAAGCTCCTGACACTCGCATTAGCTTGAAGGCGCGTGCTGCCCCCGTTGACTCTACATGCGGACCACGGCACAAATCAGTAAATTCTCCATTACGATAGAAAGATACTTCTTCTACCTTATTTGTGCCATCTGTTGGCAAACCAAGCTCTTCAGAGTCAAGCTCACTTGCGATTGTCGTGCCACTCCGTTTGAGGTCATGTAACAGCTCTTCCTTGTACGGTTGACCAGCCTCGTCTGCCCAAGCAATAGCTTCATTAATACGTTTGGTAAATCTCTCAAAAGGCTGGTTCTCGGCAACTATCTTTCTCATCTCAGCCTCTATCTTCTCGAAATCAGCATCAGAAAGTTGTTTGTCCCCCAAGTCAACGTCATAATAGAATCCATTATCTATAACCGGCCCAACACCAAGCTTCACACCCGGGTAGAGTCTAGTAATGGCCGAAGCCATAATATGAGCCAAGCTATGACGCATTGCATATAAGCCAGGTTGTTTACTTTCCAGCATTTGAATTCCTTTCGCTTATGTAAAATAAAAGACGCGCCTTTCAATTGAATACTCTCGTAATGCATTCAATCTAATTAGCACGTCTCGGACCCAAAACTTGCGTCGCACAATCTTCGGGTGGTTCCACCGGACTTTCTTGCCCTCCCAGGCAAGACACTTGTTCCAGTACGTTAACGCACGTCCTGATTACCCACGGAGCTCAACAGTTGGTGAATCTGCATCGCTGCTCGATATGTATTGTAACACATCGCAAAACTTCGCCTTACAACTGCTACTATAACAATGCTGGCACGATATGGCTAGTACTAATGTGTTGTTATTTTGTATTAGTGCCTGGGGATAACTTATCAACGCTCTTCTGATAAAAATATCTCCTATGATATAAAATGGTTAGGAGGTTCCTTGGCTACGTTCTTGAGTTTGGCGCCCTAGAGGACTCGTTATTCCTGCTCGCCTCACGGGCATAGCTCTAATGGCTGGGCCAAGCAATGACTCCTCAAAATGCAACTGGCAGTCTCGCCTGATAGGGTTCGAGTCCTGAGATTTAAAAAGTAGAAAGCTTATCAACAGATAGGCTCTCTACTTTGGTGGGCCCTAGAGGACTCGAACCTCTGACCTCTTCCACGTCAAGGAGGCGCTCTAGCCAACTGAGCTAAGAGCCCACATGCACCTGAGAGATGCGCTTACTATAGTCTATCAAAGGCAGAATAGCAACCTGCTCCTCCCTGTTATTGGCAGGATAGGCAAAACTATATTGCATTGACATAAAAGGGATTGCCTGGTACTATAGACGAGTTAAGAGACTTGCTAGTTGAGTGCCAAGAAACAAGGAACGCTTGATAATTTCGAGCTATTCTATGAAGAGTTATCATTTTCTTCGAAACCAAATAGAATTCGCCGTTTACGTATACTCACCACTGTGAAATAGTGAGAGTTAAGCTTGCCTGCACCATACATACGATGCAGGTTTTTTTAGTTTTAAGAACTTATCCACGTAAAAAGAATGTTTTCCACTAGTATTTTCCCCAGCGATATGTCAACATGTTGACATGGTATGTACATATTGTAGCTCACAAACCCGCGTAACTAACTCCCGTCTACAGAAACAGGCCAACCAAGTATGGCGTAGACGGCAATGCACTAAGTGTACCAATAATTTTACGACGCACGAAGTCACCGAGCTCAGTAGTACAATTGTAGTCCAGCACTCTGCGCATAGGCTAGTACCATTTTCTCGCGATCTGCTTTTCATCAGCATCTACGAAAGTTGTAAGCATAGAGCTTCTACTGTACCAGACTCAACTGCTCTCACCCAAACTATTATAAGCAGGCTGAGAAAGCATATAACCAGCGGTACACTTGAGCGAGATACAATAATATCTACAGCTATTAAAACACTCTCGTATTTCGACGAAACTGCTGCGTCTCTATACAAAGCTTACCATCCACGTACACGTAACTAATGTACGCTCACTTCTTATTGTGAGCTTCAGTCATTACAGCTTTTTCGGTAACGTCAAACTTGTCCATATATTTCCCTAACATAAGCCGCGTTTGCGAATAGAAGGCCGCGAAAGAGTTATAGACAATCGTAGTTATAGGCAAGTACGCCCATTGGAGAATCATAAATAGCGAGCGATGACGCTTGTAGCGGGCCGGTTTTGGTGGCAGTGTCTTAAGACAAATAAATACAGTTGAGAGCACGAAAATAAGTGCGAACGTCTGAATCCTACTAACTATTAAGGGCAGCTCGTTAGCAGCAATGTTCTGAGGATGGAACAGTGAAGGTATGAAACCAGCTAACAACACCAGGATTGGTCCGGCAGCCCAGGTAACATGGCCTTCAGTTAAGCGCAAGGTCCTTGCCCATAAACCGAAGCGAGGAACTTTGTTTTTGTGGAAGAAACCTTTGTCCACTATATAGGCGATATCCGAGGCACCATACGTCCAACGGCGTAGCTGGACAAATTGAGCTTTCAGTGTTCTCACGTAATTATCAGTTAGGACCGCATCTTGATAGATTGGTATATAAATTGGGTAAACCTGGTAATCTCCATCGAAACGAAAGTATGACCGCCAGTATTGGTGGCCGTCTTCGACAATAGTACGTACACTCCAAAAATCAGTCTTAATGAGTGATGCCATACCTTGGGCGTGTGACGAAAAGTTACGTAGCATATGGGGGCGCATTGATTGGACTATATGGAAGAATGAATTCCCTGTCGCAAGTACACGCATCGGTGCAGGCGCGTCCCAGATGTTATTGGTATACATAGAGACTGGTTGGAATGAAGCACGAACCGGATCTGGACAAGAAGAGTATATATAGGTAAGTGCAGATAAGTACTTCTTATCTGGACGATTATCAGCATCCAGAGTCGTAACTACTACACGGACCGGGTCGATCTCCCGAGATACAAGCCACTGCTGCAACTTGCGACCAGCGTAGGTTATATTCCCTCCCTTGCCAATAATCTCTCCTGGTATGTCATGGGGGTGTTTGATCGCCAGGGCATGATAGAAATTATCAGCGTATTCGTGTATAAGCTCATTAGCCTGCTGCTCTACCCTCTCGCCACCTCGCTCTTCGTAAGCAATAATTAATATCACTTTCTTCATGTCGTAATCGGAGGCAACGACCGATTGCACTGTAGGTTCAAGTACTGCCTTGCTCTCGTTATATGTAGCAATAATGATAGCGTGCAACACTTCACTGGGTTTTACCACCATAGGTTGGACTCCCAGGCGTAGCAGGTTATCGTAATGCCACCTTGGCCTTACAACTCCCGCACTAGCAATCTCTCCAGCCTCCAGTTCTTGAACAAGCTGACGCCAGTCCAATTGTTGGTGTTTTCGTAAAGCCCCATAGCCATGAAGTGAGCGAATCGCTATAGCAGCTGCACGTGTAAAGTTAATAAGCAGGTAGATCAATACAAACACTGCGGCAAGCGTTACATTAATAATGCTCAACACCAATGGGACAAAGAGTAAGGACCAGCTGAGCGCCCCAGGCAAAATCTCAAAGAATCGGTATCGCTTGTTGCGCTCTTCTTTGTATGGTATCTCAATGTCTGTCATCGACTAGCTTAATACAACGTTAGTAGTGCATTACTGACTATCAGCGACAACAGTAGTATAAGAATCCCGGAACCCAGTATTGTTAACGACAACGTTCTACGGATTGGGTAGGTACGTATGCTAAGCAATACGTTAATAACCAGCACGACCAGTACAAAGAGTACAAAGCTAAATATATGCACAATGCTACCCCGCTGGTAAGCGCTTAAACCAAGGTTTGCACGATAGCCTACTATATAACCGCCGACGTCTTGCCCAATGCTAGAGCGTAATAGGATGAGCGCTATGCTGAAGAATGCCAAAAATACGCACATGCTAACGAGCAAGAGTACAAACTTATCGTGCAAATACTTTTTGGGTATATACATATCTTCACTACATTGTATGCCGCTAGGAGACTTTAGTATAGTTCTAGGCTCTCAAAACCTTGCTAATAGAATTCTGTGGTACTTCTACAGCACTAAGATGTGTCAACTCTTGGTGCGGGTAGAGAGGATATAGCTTCGCGCCATAAAAACTATTCTCTGATTCATGAATGGTTTTATTGGACTCTGCATATATTGTCGCTAACCGCGAAAATATCGAACTCTTTGGTGCGGGTACTGGGAATCGAACCCAGCTCTCAACCTTGGGAAGGTTGCATATTAGCCACTATACGATACCCGCAAAGTCCATGAGACAAACCTGGCGTTTTTTCTCATCGCTCCGGGCTCGGGAATAAATCCGTCGCTCGGGCTGCTCTTTTCCGTAAAGAGCAAAAATGGAGCCACCTATCGGATTTGAACCGATGACCCCCGCTTTACGAAAGCGGTGCTCTAGCCAACTGAGCTAAGGTGGCAAAACAAAAAGTATTATATCAGATGCGCTTTGTCATTACAGCTTGGATGATTCATTGAACTATTTTTGTACTCGCTGTATCATCTCTGGTGCTCAGCATAAAACTATGCTACAGGTACAGATAATGATTCTGGCTGGTATGATTGGTTGTTCTGATAACTATCTTAAAGGAGTGAATAAATAATTTGCTCAATGGCTGTGTAGCTCAGACTTGCCTAAGTGCTCTTACGTGACTTGGGGGAGGTATTGCGGATTCCGACAGCAGAAATACTACCACCCAAAATGAGTAAAGCCGCCATCACTGCCACTCCCCTGCGAAAACCATCAATATCAATATGGGGGCCAACTATGACGCCTATGCTCGCAATGGCTATAAGCCCGGCGACTCGCGCAACGGCATTATTAACTGCCGAGCCAACGCCAGACTGTTCACTGTTAATAGACCCCAAAACTGCGGAGGTCAGCGGCGCCACCGTTATAGCAAGGCCGATGCCAAACAACACTATGCCTGGGAACAATTGCGTCCAATACATTACAGATTCTGTGATAGCTAACATCAATAAAAAGCCAAGGCCAGCCACTACCGGGCCAATTGCCATGAAAAAACGCGGGCCATATTTGCCAGCCAGAGAGCCAAAGCGTGGTGACAGTATGAACATTATGATGGTTACCGGTAATAAAGCCATGCCGGCCTGAAGAGCGGAATATCCTCCTCTCTGCTGCACAAACACAGTAATCAGAAAAGTAGCAATTGATAACCCAGCGTAAATAAAGGCAGTTGCGATATTTCCAACGCTAAAGTTGCGAACCTTGAATAGTTTGAGCGGTAGCATTGGATGTGCGGTACGGTATTCGTGCCACACGAAGTATATAAAAGATAACAGCCCACCCGTGAATGGTATATAGATAAGTGGGCTGCCCCAGCCGTAGTGGGATTGTTCAATCAACGCATATACTGACGCGCCAAGCCCAAATGTGCACAATACTGCCCCTTTGAGATCAATATTGACACCTTTGCGTACATTTTCGGATTGGTCCAACGATTTTATAAGCCACAACGTCACTGCTATAGGCAACACATTAATTGCAAAAGCAAGCCGCCACGAACCTGCATCGACCAATGCCCCTCCAAGCAAAGGGCCAACTACAAAAGCGATCCCTGTCCACGCAGTCCATGTACCGATTGCTTTGCCCTGCGCAGGCCCTGAAAAGGTAGAAATGATAAGTGCCAGAGAACTTGGCACCAGTAGCGCTCCAGCGATACCTTGAAGGGCACGTCCAATAACCAAGAATACGCCACTTGGTGCTACAGCACAAAGTATAGAAGTTATCAAGAAACCGACAAGGCCGATAGATAATATTTTTTTACGGCCGAACAAATCAGAGAGCGAACCGGCGACCAGCATAAGTGAACCAAGCGTAATAAGGTAAGCATCGACTACCCATTGCTGTGTAGTAAGCCCGCCACCCAGTTCTTCAGTGATAGCCGGCAATGCGACACTAACAACTGACCCGTCAAGAAACGCTACAAATGACGCTAGAATACTAACAATAAGCACCAAACGCTGTTGTTTGCTCATGCCTTACAGTATACGCAAATGCTCTGAAGGGATAAAGTTAGTATAGGAGAAAAGCGCAAACCATACGATTGACTTTACGTTGCCGAGATCGTGCCTGTAATGAGGAGTAAGAAGATCAGCGAGCCCAGGGCAAGACGGTAGCCAATAAAGACAGTATAGCTATGTTTAGCAATGAACCTCAGCAACCATGCAACGGTCATATAGGCAACAACAAAACTAGCAATCGTTGCAATGATTGTAGCCTGCCAGCCTACGCCGCGGGAGATATTAGCAAACTCGCTCACTACTTGGAGTGCCCCAGCAGCTAGTAGTGCCGGAATAGACAGAAAAAATGCTAAACGAGTGACCGTAACACGATCAAGGCCCTTGAGCAAACCTGCCGACATTGTCGCTCCAGACCGCGAAACACCTGGAATCAGTGCCAAACACTGCACGACTCCGATTACTAGTGTATCTTTCCAAGTCACATCTTCTTCATGACGCTTCTGCGTAGCCGTTTTGTCAGCGATCCACATCACTCCACTCCACAGTATTAAAGACAGGCTCACAAACCATAGGCTGCGCAGCGTCGTTTCTATTTGGTCTTTGAACAATAGCCCGACAATGCCGATGGGAATTGATCCGATAATCACTGCCCACGCAAAGCGATAATCAGTAGTATCACGCTCACTGCCGTTCAATAAGCCACGGAACCAGCTACCGAGGATCCTCTCAATGTCCTGTCGGAAATAAAGTAAGGTTGCCAGCACAGCACCAACTTGGATGATAGCTGTAAATGCTGTTATATCAGGATCATTGATTGAATATCCTAAGAGTTTCTCGGCTATCGTAAGGTGGCCAGTACTGGATATTGGCAAGAACTCGGTGATACCCTCTAAGATTCCAAGCAGAACCGCTTCCCATATGGTCATGCACGAATTGTACCATTCAACTAAGCCCGGTTAACAAAAAGTAGTGCTCTAACCTGGTATTATGCTTCCTCTCGGCAAACCATAAAAAGACAAGCCTGAAACCTATCCCGAGGGTTTGGCTATAGAGTATGTGTTAAGAAAGCATCAAAAGCAGGATCTGGTATGTACACAGGAACTGTTGCATGGAGCACCTCAATAGAACCGTGTCATATAGTCAAGAGCGGCAGATCGTAGTCACTGAAGTCGGGGCCGTTGCTTATTCAACCCTTCGTCAATTATTCAGACCAAGTTGCTGAGTCAACAAGTCTTTTATGCTCAGGATTGGTTGGGTCAAACTTACCTTTAAATAGTTGCCTAAAGGCACTAATATCACCTGCTATTTGTCCAAGATATCCCCACATTTTACTATTACCTTTGAAGTAAGCTATATCTTTTAAATAGACAACGCCTGGCAGGTCACAAGGGGTTCCCCTAAAGATTCTCACGCATTGCATATAGGCTTGTTTTTTAGCTTTTGTAATTGCATCTCTAGACACATCCGTATGTGCTTTGATCGCATTAAGCATAGCTTGTCTCCGCCAAGCAATTTCATATACATGTCTAAAGTCTTTCTTGGAACCGTCTAGACCGGTTGCAAGACCTAGGAGTGTATAGTATTGAGTTCCGGCTTCGGTAACTCTGCCAGATAGTATTTGTTGCACAACTACACCCAAACCCTCCTCTGCATCCCTATACCCATCTAAGCCATATCCTAGTGCAGAAAAATCTGCTTTGTCGCCCCATAACCTCCGTTGTGTATGGACACCAGTCTCATGCAATAATAGTTCTTTCATTCCCTGGCGCGAGAGAGGTTTGCGACCAAGGCCCACCTCTACCACTTTCTGCTCTTGATCAACTCCTAGAGATTTGGTGTTAGGGTTAATGACAGCACTCCACTCACTAGCTGCTGCCAGGCCTTTACTTTCTTCCAGATAAGTCAAACCGTCGGCAAAGACTTTTACTATATCGTTAGGTTCAAAAACATTTTTTTCTTCAGGCACTACCGCCAACAGACCGGCAAACTCAGATTCAACAATAGGCTTGTAATGGTTAATCAAGTCTGCTGGGGATATTGCCTCTGGCTTTGGTACATAGTCAATATCTTTAGGTAGGAGGCCTAACAATTCCTGTTTGATAGTTATTGTTTGTTGATCATTGGATTCGTAAGTGCTCACTTTTTGGCGTAGGTCGTACAGCAGCCGATTAAAGTGAGACTTCTCTGGCAATCCATACAATGCTTCGCCTGATTGCATTAGTAACTGCCCTGCAGCTTCCCTATCACTGTTTTTGGGCATTCGTAATAGGTGTTATGTGCCTGGCCCAACAGCTCGACTTCTTCTACTTTCCTCTCAATTATACGACTATACGCTATCCTCTCTACTGAAGATTCTTCTGTATGTTCATCAATGCCGAAGTATAAACTAAGTAATTCTGTTTCATATGCAGCTAACTCATCTTCAATAAGATTGGGACAATCAAGAACGGGATTATGTATATCGCCTGCTATAAAACTTTCTTGTTGTCTTTTGCGGTATTCACTATCACCCTCAAATTTCTTATAACTATCTAGATAAGCAGCAGCACTAGAGTGCCACAGATCTTCTAGAGTTTTGTGTTTTTCGAGCGTTGGTGCGGCTTCGCCTGGCATGTTACATGCATCATATCATATTATTGTGTTTTATGCAATTAATACCACAGCTACGGTTCAAGAGACTCAACCATCCATAAAAAGAACCACAAAGATTCATTGTTCTTTGTGGTTCAACCCTCTCTCAAGAAGTATGGAATTATTTTTCTGAATGTCTGGTACGCCATTCAAGGGTAAGCGGTTTTTGTGGCACCTGTTTCCCATGTTCGTTACGCACGAGAATTTGATCGGTATCGCGACTAAACGTAACCTTTGAGTAATCAGGCAAATATTGACGATTTTTTTCTTCAGTGTCAGCACGGAGCGCTTGTTCAATTTTTGACGCAACAAGAAAATTGAGCGGCTCAACCTTTTGTACTCTTCCATTCGCTTGCACGCTGCAAACTTCACCTGTATTAATGTCCGATTGGATTGTTACTACTGGGTCAGCTTCCTCAAAATTGATTTGTTCATCCCTCATTTGAGGATTTAATTGACCAGCAAAGTTATCTAATAGCAATGCCCTTGTAAGCTTTATATGCTGCAGAAGTGTGAATTTGTGTTTATCACTATCTTGTACTGTTTCGCTGCTAAAGCTCTTGCGCTTATTCATGATTGAATCATATTACCACAAAATATTCATAGTGTCAATATTTTGACGAGCCGTGACAGATGGGATTAGAACTTATTATGTTTCTGGGTTTGGTCTAACAGGGCGATAGGAAGCCATATGACTTACTTGTAAATCGTACTACTGAAACGTTCTGGCGGACCAAGGTTCGGAAGTATTTTACTGGAGATTTAGTAAGTGTGGAGTTCCCGAACCATCACCAATCAGAGCCAGCAATAAGTTCACCAACGCGCTGAGTTAGTTGTTCTGGTGTTAAGGATTGCGAAAAGGCTACCATAGGCACTCCATATTCATCACAGAGCTGCTTTATGAATTCAACTGGACTTGGAATAGTCATATCACCACCCGGACCATACTGGCGCATCTCGGGCAATACAACTACACCTCGAGGTATGCTATCTGGAACATGTGACTTTTGAGGGTATCTCCCATAGAACGCATTCTCAATGTTGGTCACGTTACGCGTAGCATCAACTACAGGACTAGTGATCCCCTGCTCTTCCATAAGCTTATCGAACTCTTCTGCTAACTCAAACACTCCGCTCGTACGTGAACCTAAAACTACTATACGATTAGATTGAACTTGGTGCTCTGACGATAGAGCCATTTCGCCGATGCCAGATGGACTTAATGATGTCAGCTGAGAAGGTATCACTTCTCTTTTCTTAGCCATAATAAATATATTATAATATACTATATATTTATTATCTATTTGGCGGGCCGTGGCTATGACGGTATGGAGCCATTGCGCCCTACAGTCTCATGTTACAACTATATAAGCAGCAGGGCTTCTACTTTGACGAAAAAGCTATACGATATATTGCTAGTCTTGTTTGCTAATTTGCTCATGCTTGCATAATTGACAAGACAACTATACTATGTAAATTCATATGAAATCTGTGACAAACATCCTGCATACAATGGGCGAAAAAATTAATCTGTGGCGCGAGCCACAACCACTTGGTGTTACTCCTGACCCAGAAAGTGCCAGATTATGGGAAGAGTTTGCAGCCAGTGAGCAATTTTCGGTTGAGAATATATACAAATTATGGAAAGACCCCCGAATTACTGACCTAACCTTTCGCCAAAGAGCAGTCACAATAATGACAGCCCCCGAGAAAGATGATTTAAGTTTACCCTACCCTCATCCACCGCTCGGAACAGCAGGCAGCCCAGGTAGGATAGAAAAAAAGCAGACAAGCCTGCACTAGTGCATGAGATTGCGGCGGGAGTACTGTATTGGCTTGAAGCCACAAGTTCAGGGAATGAAACGGATGCGTCTAAAGTACGCGATCAATTTGAGTATACAATGAGAGAACTGCTACCTGTCGTTAATGATAAAGTGGCCGAAAATTTGCTTGAATATTATCCCCTGCTAGATCCTAAACCATATAGTACTATGGAAGAACTTTCCGGCTATGGACCACTACGACAACTATTGAGAGACTCTGAGGTACCTGGCAAATATAAAGATATACTGTTAACTAAGTGGTTTGCCATCGCCAAACAAGAAGAGACAGGTCAAGCAGAACCGCGCATGGAACACGAGAGAGCGGTAGAGGAGATGGCTTACTTTTTATCTCTGGAGAAGAAGGATGACTCATCTGTCGATAGTAAAATTACTACTTCAGTAGTCAACTTCTTGGAAAACATTATTCCTGCGAATGAGATGTATGTTCAGGACTATGCAGTATCACAAATCATGAAGCGTATCACTAGCCCAGAGCTTCGATTCCGTTTCGCTCTGCGTCATGTTTTCAAAGCTACTAAGGATTTACATGGTTATAAGGATAAGTTCAATGTTAATGATAAGGGTCGGGTCGATCTAGTTGAATGGACGTTGCAAGCAGCACAAGAACGAGGACTCTCCGATCGGTATAGTGCTAAAGCCAAAGCTTTAATTAAGGAATACGAAGCTAGCCAAAAAGCTGAGCAACGTAAAGCAAGAGCTAATCAGCGCAAGGAAAAGGCAGCACAAGCCGCTGGTCGTGCTGCACTGGCAGTCATCAGGGCAAAGCTTATTAAGAGAAGTCAACCCACTGACATTTAGCGAGCTAGTTTGTGCGGTAAACCTCCTTAGATTTAGATCTTCATCAGAAGATCTAAATTCTGTAAAAGTCTGTTGCATAAAACCCGTTCGTTCTCTTCTGCTTGAAGTTTTGATGCCGAGACACGCCCGTAAGGATGCCTTCCTAATAAATACCCCAACTCTCCAGCTGGGGCATTTATTTTGGCGGGCTCGACCGGATTCGAACCGGCGATCTCCTCCGTGACAGGGAGGCATGTTAGGCCTCTACACCACGAGCCCATACAGTCTTAACGATAGAGAAGCATAGCGCTCTCAAGCGAACAGAGGTAATAGTAACAATGTTCACCTGAAAAAGCAATCAACTTGCAACTATTCTCGCCTCTATTGCGCGATAAAGACTCGGGGCTTATCTTTAGTCCGCAATGGATCGATGTAAGTGCTAGCGGGCTTAAACTTAAAGGATATGTGTGAAGCGTGCACCTTATTGCCGGTCATTTCCCTAAGCTTAATAATCTCAAGGCTGGTACCAGTGTTCACAACGCCAGATACTCCTCCCGCTTGTAGATTAAACAGAGCATCTATCACTTGAGGTGGCAAATCACGATCCGACTGCCCGATAGCAAACCCATAGTCTCCGCCAATCTCGCGTGTTGCCATATCATCAGAATATTGCTTAGCCAGGGCAGTAAAGTCTTCGCCAGCTTGCAAACGGCGATATATATCCTCTGCCCGGCTGTGCGTAGCAGTATCAAGGCTGGAAACCACTTTCTGAGCAAGCATCTGCTGCTTAAGCTCACGTTTGAAGTCATTAACCGACCAGCCCCAGAACTCTTTGAGCACATCTTCAAATACCTGGTCATTACTGCCAAGACGATTTTGGTTACGTACAAGCCTTATGGCGTCTGACAGTTCACGGTCGGTAACTGATATGTTATTCTTCTCAGCTATTTGTTTGATATAGGCGTCGTCAAGTACCCTGGCCATGGCCCGCTTGCGGAACTCTTCTAGCTGCTGACGGCCGGACTCATTGGTAAAATCGACTCTCTGTTGTGTCTGGTAGTAATGAATATAGTGGCGTAATTCAAATAGATAGTTTTCGTAGGCAACATACCGTGGCCCTGCTTTGGCTATAGGGAACGGCACGACTTGCGTAATCCGGTATACAAAAGATGAAGTCGTCTGGAATCTGTACAGTGCCAGCAAACAATAGGCAAAGAACGCTATAAGCACCACAGTAAACAGCGCCGTTGAAATGACGACAACTCGGTGTGCGGAATGTTTAAGGGGGTAGATGTATTTACGGGCACTCGATAGCACTTCTTCACGGTGTTCAGCCACCGTCTCATTAGTAATCCTGGGCAGGCCCTGAATAGCTTGCTCAAGGGAATCCTCGGGTTTCGTGCGGCGCAACGGTCGCTTACTCAAAATACGTTTAAGCTTGGCTTTCATTCTCTTCTAATTCTAGCTCTTGTGGTTCGTTATAGGGGCTTGCGGATATTCCCTGCTTTCGCAAAACCTCCAGTAACTTTTTTTGAATCTTAGCAGGATGATGTATCTCATGAATAACCAGGTCGCCCACAAATGTCTGCATCATAATTGTACCAAATCCTAACAGTGTTTCTTGCAGTCCGGCAATCTGATAGTTGACCATCTGTATCTGGTTAAGGCCCATATCAATAACGCTACGCTCAAAAAATCCTTTTTGGGTGACTTGTATCAACCGTTTGTCGGTGACGATAAAAACGCTGAAATACCAGGTGATCCACGATGGGAGAAAAAGCAGCCCACCAAGTACTAAGCCACCCAGAAGCCCTAGGAAATATACTACATAGCTGGGGTAAATGAGTGATGGGATCGTACCCAATAAAAGAGCCAGCATCCCTACTATTAATCCACGGCGCATCACTACCGGGTGCTTGCGGAAGACGAAAAGGACCTCTTCGTCTTCGAATTGGTCAGCAAAATACTTATGACCCATATGCGTATTGTACCAGTGTTATCTCCAAAAGTCTGTTACCTAGGCTTGCCTGCTTAGGTTGTCTTCAGGAGTGTAACTAATGATTGCGATAAGTTGCTAAGATGGTGCCCCCACCACGATTCGAACGTGGAGCTTCTCCTTAGGACGGAGCTATTTTATCCGTTGAACTATGGGGACAAGTAGCAGAGATGTTTCTACTGTATGGATCTACCTACGTTCGCGCGGCTGTGTAAACCTATCGCGTACGCTTTCGTATTCTACCAGTTCGCTATCACTAAACCAGTGAGTGATCTCCTTCTCTGCCTCTTTTGGTTCAGCAGATGCATGGAGCAAATTGGCTATACCCCGATTGACAGAAGCAGCCTGTCCATAGGTGACATGGGCATAGTCACCACGGATAGTGCCGGGCTGTGCTGACTTCGGCTCAGTTGGGCCAACCATCTTACGTACAAGCTCAACAGCCTCAACGCCCTCCAGCACCATGGCTATGACAGGGCCTTCCTGCATAGTGGCCATTTGGTCTTCAAAGATCTTATCGCCTTTACGGGTCTTGAGCGTACCAATACCCTCATAATGTTGAAGGTAGTGCTCATAGTCGGGTTGCAACATTTTGGCGCCTACTATCTTTAGGCCAACACGTTCAAAGCGGGCAAGAATCTCACCTACGATGCCACGCATCACTGCATCTGGTTTAAAGACAATCAGTGTTTTTTCCATGAAATTCCTTTTTCGTTTACTTGCTAGATGGAGCTATTGTAACAGATGGAGCTATATCCCTCTACCCCAGTGTTGTGACAAAAGGGTACAATAAGGACATGTTATTCAGTAAAGCTAAGACAGATTTTTTGGAATATTTGGAAATTGAACAAAATCGTTCGCAAAAAACAGTCCAAAATTACGACCATTACCTTACCCGGCTGGTAGATTTTGCCGGTAACGATATAAAAATCAGCGATATCGATCCTGAACTTATACGCAAGTGGCGCCTCTGGCTTAACCGCCTGGGCACAAACGTATCGGATGAGCTGGGCAAAAGTACGCAGAATTACCACTTAATTGCTTTGCGTAGCTTCCTGAAATTTTGTGCTAAGCGTGACATCCCTGCCCTTTCAGCCGATAAAATTGAGCTGGCCCACACTAAGCGCAAGCAGGTAACTTTCTTAAACGAGGAAGAGATCAAAAGGTTATTTGAGCAACCTGATCTCAACAAGCCCTCGGGTCTACGTGACCGGGCTATACTTGAGCTGCTTTTCTCAAGTGGTTTGCGTGTTTCGGAATTAGTCGCTTTGGACCGCGACCATATCAACCTGAAGAGACGGGAGTTCATGGTTCGGGGCAAAGGCCAGAAAGACCGGCCTATATTTATCAGCCCAGCAGCTGCAAGCTGGCTAGAGCAATATATTACTAAACGTCAAGACAATACCCGGCCGTTATTTGTGCGTTATAGCGGCAGCAAAAGCATTGATTTGAGCGGTAATTATCACCGGCTCACTGCTCGCAGCGTCCAGCGTCTGGTAAGCCGCTATGCGCTGCTCGCAGGCATTACCAAACATGTCAGCCCTCACACGATGCGCCATAGCTTTGCGACAGATTTATTGATGAACGGGGCTGACCTTCGCTCAGTCCAGGCAATGCTCGGCCACAGCAACATTGCGACTACGCAGATATATACGCATGTTACCGACCCACACCTCAAAAGCATACACGAACGCTTTCACAGCAATCAGAGTGATGACACCAATCTTTATAAAGACGGCTAGTATCCCTCCGCCATACACCTTTCATTCCTCACTAGACTTGTGAGAGGAGCGAAATGAACAAAGGGCCCAGCAAGCAAGTACAGGTCTACAGAATTAGTATCCGCATAACCTGGTTGGAGTCCCCTTTGGGTGCTTTTTGCAAGTGTGCTACACGGATATACTAGTGTTCTATATGTTAGGGGTTGTTACAGAGACGGCTAGGTGTCGGAACCGAATCAGCGAGAGGGGTTTGAACTAATCCACCGATAGCGGTATTGTTGTAGAAACCATCCATAACCGCATACCGCTTACAAATGTTATCGGTAGTCTGGATAGCATGGTCAGCAAGCTGGTTCTGGGATGTAGACCGTAGTGGAATACTGACTTGGATACGACGCAGTACATCCCCTGCTTTACCAGTAACGTCAACAACTGCTTGGGTGTCTTTAAGCTTAAGGGGATTACCTACGGCATCTGTCGCGACTACTTGCAGACTAACCTCTTGATAGAGAGAAGTAATACGCATATAGTAGCTATCTTGAGCGAGGCTAGCAACATCAATGGTCAGATTGCAATCAGTGCTAGTGCACGGCATACCAACAAGACTATTGGCAGCACCTCCTGCGTATGTCAGCAGTGGAGATCCCCCAGTAGAAAACGGAACCGCGAATGTTGTCATAGTGCTACTACGCAAAGTGTCAATCGTCAGGTTTGGAGCTGATACAGGAACCAAATCAAAGCGCAAGACTCCGTAGTCACAGTCGTTTGGCCAGCCAGAAACTGGCGAAAAAACGGTAGCGGTAGCGATCGGACAACCAGAGGCAGAGCTTGCACCACCTGTCTCTGAGTGCACCTTGAGTTCTATTTTACTGATAGGAGCAATCATACCATCGGCAGAAACCACTGGTACAACAATGGCCGTGGAACCCACGCTATTATAGTTAAGACTTTTTGGTGTAACGTCAACTAACAAACAGCTATATTTAATATCACTGCTTGGGTCTAGATCTGGATTAATACTGGCGTAGAAACTAGCAGGCCTGGTAACCGTACATTCAGTCTTGCTCTGTAGTGGCGTGCCACCGACGATAGCACTCTGAAGAAGCTCGCGCGCATCATTCACCCCCGACTCTGCAGCGTAAAATGCCTGGGTACTTAACTGCCGGTCAAGCGTTTGGCGTTGGTTCCGACGGGATAACTGTGCAAAGCCAAACACAATAAGACTTATGATGATCATGAGCACCATTGCAGTCATAATAGAAATTATGCCTCTTTGCGAGTGACGAAGCTTTGTATGAGAAGTGAGGTGTAAGTCGCTCATGTTTAATCCTTATTGTACTCTTTTTACGACGGTTGTGGTAATGTCTGATACTGCACAAAACTGCGTACCTGCGTTAAAATTTTTGCACCTCACGTCGTCGTTTGACAGAGACGTACTGGTCAAGTTTGACGAGCAATCACCAGCTGAGGGGCTACATAGTAAATCATCGTCCCCGTACACAACCCTAATACTGACTTTATAAAGGTTACCCGGAGAAATATCATCCACCTGCAATTTGGAGAGACGCATATTGGGCGCCAGAAGTTCACGGTCAATACTAGGTATGGAGGCGTCCATAGACTGTGCTGCCGACCCGTTCGAGCAGCTAGGAAGTTCTCGTACCACAAGAGCATGAGGCTTTTGGGTCGGAGAAGGATTATCCGACAATTGGTAGCCAAGTTGGTAACTATATTGTTGACTACCTATGCAAAAAGCATAGCTAGTACCCGCTGTATGGGGTGGTAGTGGAGTCTCTGTCACGTTACCACTAAACTGGATACCTTGCGAGATCAGATCAACTACGGTCCTAGCGGTATTCTGGACATTCGCTTCAGTAACGCCCTTGTAGTAAACACGGGTGAGCTGCAGAATAGCCGTAGTGATACCCAGCAGCACTACTCCAAATACAATAGTAGCAATCATAAGCTCCATAATGGTAAACCCACTTGCATGTCGCAATTTCTTTTTGCTAAGTCGCATATTTACTGATAAGCCCTATATTTAATTTCCAATTTCCTATCGTCGCTACGAACACCCTTCCAGGTACTTTTAATGGTAAAAGTATTGCCAGATTCATTAATCGTCAGGTCAAAGGCCGGCTCACCGGCCAGCGGTGCGACACCGCTGGTACCTACCGTACAAGCCGGAGGGTATTTGATAACCAGATTGGTAATACAGTATGGATTAGTAGCCCCGAATAAGGCGACAGGGTTTGTTGTCGAAAGGTTTTTTATCTGCTCAACCTGCGCTTCAACCAGCTTGAGTGCATTGACTCGCTCTTGCGCCTCGCGCGAATCTTGTAGATTACGGTTTGTGGCTACAAAAGCACCACCTAAAACAAGACTGAGGACAGCTATAACTACAAACACCTCGACAATTGTATCGCCCCGATTATATAAACGCCTGAATCCTTTTAAGCACATGTGATGTTGTCCTTTATATCTAAAGTGACTGATAGCTGCCGGTTAGAGCTGCCGATTGTTATGAGGCCAGACTGACCAGTAGTGCCGCTAACGAAACATATTTTTACACCAGTAGAGGGATTTCTTATGGCGGGGTCGTCGGCATCGCTAGCTATGAGCCGCTCATTAATCTTTTCGGCAGCCACTTTGGGGTCAACATTGGGGTCAACATTGGGTGGCGTGTTAGCTATAGGCACAACATTGACACTTTGTGAACCAGAAATAATTGATGCACCATCGTAGGAAGCCAGGCTACTGACAAAAGCAACTGCGACAATTGGAATGTTGGTCGCTCCATAGGAAGCATTCCTCACCGTAAGACCATAGAGCCGTTTGCCTGTTATTGAGGCGTCAGGTACATTAATATAACTAGGACTCGTTCCCGGTGCGATAACGACAGGCTTTGCTTCAGCGTAGCTACGCACTTCTAGATCACTCGTAGGATCAGGTTTTTGCAGACCAGCAATGGTAAAAATACGAAATTCCTCTGTATTGCTCATACCATGGACTCCGAATTGCAGCGCTTTACCCAAGAATATACAGCCTTTATTTTCACCCTGCTCCTTGATTACTACATCAGTAAGCGAAAGACCAGTCGAAGTAGCGCTACAGCTAAAGTTATCAGGATTAGGGTAATAGCCCGACCCGACATCATGTATGACTTGCTGAATCTGCGACTTTATATCCTGGACAGATTGCGAGAATTGAGTACGGTTCTGCCTGCCAGATAGAGTTGCGGCTACACTAACAAATAAGGCAGCTGATACTCCCAGCACGACAAGTGTCTCGACTATTGTAAAACCGCGAGCTTTAAAATCGCCCTTCATACCTATCAGTATAGCATAAGCGGTTCGGCTGGTGCGGCGTATTTTAGGCATACAGCAAACCACTGTACCAATCGATAATATTGGCACCAAACAATACAACAACTATGAGGCCGGCGATAAGAAACGGCCCAAACGGTAGCTGCGTTTTACGGTGTGCCTTGCCTTGTACGACCATGGGCACCGTAGCTGCAAGACCAGCCAATGAGGCCACAAAAAGCAGCAGGAAGCTTGGCACTACACCACCAGCAAGCAGTCCCAATACAACCCCCAGTTTTACGTCGCCACCGCCTATCCATTTACCATTCGAAATCTGGAAAATCAGGTAGAATAGACCGCTTATTACCAAGGCTCCGCTGGCTGCCGATAACGCCAGCTTCCAGTCACCTTCGTAGGCAGCAACGGACACGACATACACTACAGCCAAGGCGATCAGCGGAAAAACAATCTTATCAGGCAACAAGAACCACCGCAAATCGTACACGGCCAGGGCCAGAAAGCCAACTAAAAAAACTAGCCATATCAGAAACGTATATAGCCCTAAGCCCTCAAAAGGCAGCGGCCAGAATAAATAAGACAACAGGTATGCAAGCGGCAACACCAGTTCAACCAAGGGGCTGTCTTCAATCTTCTTGTGGCAGTAACGGCATTTGCCGCCAAGCACAAACCAGCTTATTATCGGGATGAGATCAGCAGCACTTAACGTATGATGACAATGCGTGCACTCGGACCGGCCGCGGACCCAATCCTTATTTGTATGCAAGCGCCACACCAGAGCATTGACAAAACTCCCCAAACACAACCCCAAAAGCGCTAGAGCGATTACAACCATTAGCGATATAGTAGCACAAAAAAACAAAACAGGCTCCGTTTTCGGAGCCTGTTACGCAAACTAGATGTGTACTAGCTTTCAACGCATTGTGGTGCGGTAGCTGAACTGGTTGTTTCAATCTGGAAACCAATCGATAAAGCGCGCGGGGAGTTAGCTCCAGAAATGCTACTACCGTTACATTTACGGTTTATGCCCACGGCATAGACACCCGTAACGCCCGCACCGGGCATGGTGTTAGTAACAGAAGCAGTAAAGCCGCTCTGGACTTTAGCAGAAGCTGGCGCTGAGCCGGCAACGCCGGTAACGGAAACGTCTCCGTTAGTGATCTGAACAAGCGTCGGCAATTGCCCGTTATTGTTGTTCGAAAACTCAGTAACAGCACCCAGGATGGATGATGCAGCACTTTTATACTGTGTATTACGCGAGTTACGCTGCAACGCAGGAACAGCCAGGAACACAATTAACATGATTAATCCGGCTATTGCGAGGACAATCAATACTTCGATAATGGTGAAACCACTGTCTTTACGTTTTTGAATTTTCTGTAGCATTACAAATGCCCCCTTATTGTATATTTAAATGCTTATGCTAATGACATGATACGGGTACTGGATCAAAAAAGCAATAGTTTTTTTATGGCAAGCTCACCCCTGTTTATTACGGTGTGAATGACTGCCCTGCCAGTCCATAGATCGGCAGCAACACAGCAGCCACAATAATAAACGCCACGACGCCGAGGATGACCATAAGGACCGGCTCGATAATAGTTGAAATAGCTTTGACCTGGTCATCCACTTCTTTTTCATAATAGTCGGCAGTCTTACCCAGCATCTGTTCAAGCGAGCCAGACTGCTCGCCTATGCGTAGCATGTTTGGTACCAATTCCAGGAAATTGGGGTCATTCTGCAGAGAATCAGACAAGGCTTTGCCGCCTTTTACCTTTTCGGAGGCCCGTTTGATAGAGGCTTCTACATGGACGTTGTTGACCGAATTAGCAGTAATCTCGAGCATCTGAATGAGGGGCACGCCACTGGCAACCAATGTGCCGCCGGTCCGGGCAAACCGGGCCATGTACATTTTTGTAAACAGCGGGCCAATAGGCCAGGCTTTCATCTTGACCTTATCAACGATCTGCTTGCCACCAAGCGTACGGGCCCAGCGGCTACCAAATGCTACCGCAAGAACCAGCAGTATGGCTACCACCCACCAAAAATGAATAACGAAGGTAGATATAGCCAGCAGGACTCGCGTAAGAAGCGGCAACTGCGCACCAGGAATACCCTCGTATAATATCTGCACTTGTGGCAGAACGCTCACGATCATAAACCCAAGCACCGCTGTCATAACCAGCAAAACAATAACAGGGTAGATCATGGCACCCCGGACTTTACTAATAAGCTCGGCGTCTTTTTCCTGCTGGAACGCCAGGCGTTCCAGAGCTTTATCAAGCGTACCAGAGGCCTCACCGGCAGCAATAAGGCTTATGTAAACTCTATTGAATGCCTGCGGGTGCTTAGCCATTGCTGTAGATAGTGTAGCCCCACCCTCCACGTCGGATATAACCTTGTTAATGACTACTTTGAGCGGCTTGCTGGTGGTCTGGTTGGTAACGCTACGCAAACTCTGTACCAGCGGCAAGCCGGCACTTATAAGGGTGGATAGCTGGCGAGAAAAGAGAACCTTATCTTTAATTTTTACTCTGTTCAGCCGTTTGCCTATAATGCCAGTCACAGCCTTTTCTGACAAAGCAATATCGACCGGTGACAAACCCTCTTTACGGATAAGCTTGGCAGCAGCAGCCTCGTTTTCGGCCTGCACCTCGGCTTTTATATACTGGCCTGTTGCTGAATCACGAGCTGTGTAGCGGAACGTAAGCATTTTGTACTATCCCCTCATTAACCTATCAAGTTCATCCAGGTCCACAGCGTAGTTACGCGCTTCATCATAGCTAATATGGCCATTATGCACCATCGACGCTAACGTCTTGTCCATAGATTGCATGCCAAACTCGGCACCTGTTTGTATAACGGCCTCCAACTGGTGGGTCTTGCCTTCACGAATAATATTACGCACAGCTGGCGTAGCTACCAGAATTTCGGCTGCAGCCTGGCGTCCACCACCGATAGCCGGTATAAGGCGTTGGGAGCAAATAGCCATAAGGATGTTGGATAGCTGGGAACGGATCTGGGGCTGTTGGTGTGGCGGAAAAACATCAATCATACGGTCAATACTTTGGGCCGCAGAGTTGGTGTGCAAAGTCGCAAATACTAAGTGTCCGGTTTCGGCAATGGTAATAGCCGAGGCAATCGTTTCAAGATCACGCATCTCACCGATTAAAACAACATCCGGGTCTTCGCGCAGTGCAGAACGCAAAGCAGCCGAAAATGAGTACGTGTCATAGTGGACTTCGCGCTGGACAATAACTGACTTTTTGGAGCGGTGCGTATATTCTATAGGGTCCTCTATAGTAATAATGTGTTCACCCCTCTCCACATTGATCTTATGGATCATGGCTGCCAGCGTCGTCGACTTACCAGAGCCAGTAGGGCCGGTAACAAGCACCAGCCCACGTGGATAGTTGGCAAACTTGTCGATTATCGGGGGCAAACCAAGCTGCTCAATCGTCAATATCTCGTTAGTAATCAGACGTAAGGCGGCGGCCACGTTGCCGCGTTCATGAAAGGCATTCACACGGAAACGCCCAAGATCACCGAAAGCAAAACTAAAGTCAAACTCTTTGTCTTTTAGTAAAATTTGCTTCTGATCTTCGTCGAGGATAGCGAATACCAACGTTTCGACAGCCTCGTCAGTAAGTACATCAGCGCCAGAAACGGGTAAAAGTGTTCCATCAACACGTAGCATCGGCGGCAAGCCCACCTGTAAATGAAGGTCAGACGCCTTCTTCTTGACGACTTCTTCCAAAAGTACTTCGATCCTTGGCTGTCCCTGCATTGTTTCGTCCACCCTTATTCTTTAACTTTCCTTATGCGCTGTCTGAAGCAGCCACACGGTTAACTTCTGCTAAAGTCGTACGGCCGGCCAACACCTTAAGATAGCCGTCCTCACGCATCGTTACCATGCCCTGCTCCTGTGCAACTTTTTGAATCTCTGCGCTGGTAGACCGCTCAAGGATAAGTTGTTGTATCTCTGGTGTTATATTGAACACCTCGTAGATACCCATTCTGCCCTTATAGCCCCCGGGCGCTTCAGGACTGTCTTTGCCCTTGTTTAAAGTATAAGCGTTTTGTACCGCCAGTGGCAAGCTCTCGTAGCCAAGATCTTCGGCGGCTTTCTCTATTTCCTCTGTGGTCTTGGGTAGTAAATGAGATATTGTCGACCGTATTGCCTCAGTTTCTACCTTATCCGACTGGTATGTCTCAAAGTTGGTGCCTATGCGCCTGACTAAACGCTGGCCAATCACGGTGCGTACTGTCGAGGCAATCAGGAACGGTTCAATCTTCATATCTAACAAACGGGGCAATATTCCGGCTGCCGAGTTGGTGTGGAGCGTGCTAAAAACTAAGTGGCCGGTCAAGGCCGCTTGCACAGCCAGCTCGGCGGTCTCCCGGTCACGGATCTCCCCGACCATTACCACATCCGGGTCCTGACGCAATATAGAGCGCAAGCCATTTGCGAAAGTCAGCCCAACTTCAGCGTTGACCTGAATCTGGTTTATACCATCCATCTTGTACTCAACCGGATCTTCCAGGGTGACTATATTGATAGCGTCACTCTTTACTTCTTGCAGTAATGAGTACAACGAGGTTGACTTGCCAGAACCTGTAGGACCAGACGTCAGCACCATACCGCTTGATGTCTTGATGCCCTGGCGTATGGTGCGAAGCGCCCGGCCAGTGAAACCCATGTCCTCAAGCTTGAGGCTCGTGCCCGTCTTGTCGAGTAGACGGATGACTACCTGTTCGCCCCATATGACAGGCGAGATGGCGATACGCAGGTCAATCATTCTACCCGCAGAGCCTATACTGAATTCACCATCCTGCGGAATACGGTGTTCATCAATTTTGAGATTGGACAGGATCTTGATGCGCGAGACCAGCGGCGGTTCTGTACTCTTAGGTAGACGTAATATCTCCCGTAATATGCCATCTATACGACACCGGATCTTCAGAGAGTTTTGCAACGGCTCTATGTGCACATCACTAGCACCGTTCTTAGCAGCATATTCAAGTATGGTAGAAAGTACCTTGCTGATTGGTGAGTCTTGGACAATGGTCTTAATATTTTTGCTATCAGCGCTAACCCTAGTATCGGCTTTCCTATCTGCAGATTCCTTTTCGACCGCAGCCGCGGCGGCTGTGTCCATATCGCCGATGTCTCCAACGACCTGGCTGGAAATATTTACCTGATACTGCTTTAAGACAGCACGTATACCGGATTCGCTTGCGGCATAGACCTTAAGCGGCCGGCCAATCTTGTTAGATAAGAAATCGACAGCCTGCACATTGTCTGCGTCGAGCATAGCTACAACCAAACGGTTTTGCATTTCGCCTAAAGGGACGGCCATGTACCGCTCGGCAACCTCTGGGGGTAAAAGATCTAGTACTTCAACAGGGATATGCGCACTACTAAGATTCACATAGGGGACTCTGGTCACATGGGCAATTGTCTTAGCGAGCGTCTCGTCAGGCACAAGGCCGCTGGTCATGAGAAAACTGAGGAAAGGTGTATTCTCTTTTTCGGCCTTAACTTTAAGTTCAAAGAGTTTGTCACTAGACAGTACACCATCTTTAACCAGAGTATCCTCGACCTGCTTTTGTGTGGCAGTAGACAAAACGCTCATAAGGCTACTATAGTCCTTAGTTGCCTATTGTGAGCCGGCAAATGGGTTAGGATTATTACTATCACCAATTCCTATAAGCTGCGTTGGGTTTATGGAATTAGTGTTAAAGTACAGTGCGCTCGGCAGTGAAAAGTCCGAGGTAATGACATCTACTACTTCCGCCTTTTGCTTGCGGTCGGCAGGACGCTCAAACACCCATCTGGAGAGCAGAAAAGACACCACGCCACTCACGAACACCAGAGCTATTATTAACCCTATGTCTTTTTGTTTCATTTCACCACCTCAGTCTTAATGTTAAGGCTTCTCTCCGGCTGGTAAAAAGTTTGTGCGTCAATAGTGGCGGTCATGCTGCCCTCGCTACCAGACAACTCAACCTTCTGTACCTGGAACGGACGGATAGAACGCTCCAGCGAGTCGACAAAACCTTTAATCGAGTCGTAAGATCCGGCAACCTGTACCTGGAACGGCATTGCAATGGGTGAAGGGGTGGCGTTTTGCTTTGCGGCTGCCTGCCCCAGTTCGTCATCGGTACCACTAATGCCTACAATGGCTAAACCTTGGCTCGTTACTAATTTCTCTATACTCGTAGTCAGTGCCGGAAAATCATACTTACTAGGCAGCGCGTCCAGTATGATTTTGGCGTTATCGCCGTCTTTGTCGCCAGTACCAACCGGGTTACCTCCCAGAACGTTTTGCGGCGTACCTACAAATGCCTTGTAGGATGCCACCAAGCCAGTGCGGGCGTTAAGATCGCCTTTAAGTGTAGTTAATGCTTTTTTCTTAGCGGCGATAACGCGATTCTGGTAGGAAGCCTGGGTAATAAGAGACTTCGAAGCAATGCCGCAAAATACTATTACAAAGGCCGTAACAGCCGTAGCAAACACCATTGTGCTATTAGCCTTTGTTATGAGAGCCCGTTTGGTAAATGAAGCTGTTTTTGCCATTGCCTATTGCCCCCCCACGCCTTGTTGGAACAATGCGGTAGGTTTAGCCACCTCGGACCGCGTACTAATAATCTGAGGGACTGTTAAGCTTGCCTTCTTGGTGCCTACAAATATGCTTGAGTCAAAGCTAAGTGAAATATCGTAAGTAGCGTTTTTGTCGTTGCGGCTAAATGCTGATAGGACTACGTTTGTGAATGCTGGCTTCTGAGCAGACTCGCCCTCAATACTATAGTTGGTAAACTTCAGGGTGTCAGCATAGGTATTGACAGCGGCCAGGCCATTGGCAGCGCCCGATACAGTCATAGTGTGGCTCGCAAAATCTATATTAGACTTGGCAATGGTTACATCAATCGGCGTAATCTGGGACAAGTACGCATAGAGCCTGGAAGATGCGACTTTTTCATCGTGCAGATTAGGCAAAGTCTTTAACTGGCTCTGAACGGTAAGTACCTTATTAAGATCCTTGGTGTTCTTAAGTTCGGTGCTTGCTACTTTTATGTCACGGTTAAGGTCACTGAGCGTTTTCTTCTGTACGCCATACACTACGGAGAGCGACAACACGAATACCACGACAGCTACAACGCTCGCAAGAATAGCAGCCAAGACGACCAAATGCTGTTGCCTTCTAGCTTTTAGATAGTCAACTTTAATATCCGGCAATAGGTTAAATTGAATTGTCATTCCATTCTCTCCGCAAGACCGGCGGCAACGCCAAAGTGATTAGACACAGCCAGCAATTCGTTCTGACGGTCAGGAGAGAACGAGATGTTACGCCATGCGTTCCCAATCTCAACCTCAATGCCAAACTTATTAGCAAGATACAGTGGAAATTCCGGCAAGGCTGAGGCGCCGCCAGTCACTATAATGCGGCTAACGTGCTGGTCCTCACCATAACGGCTTTGAAAGAATTTGATAGACTTGTCGATTTCTCCTGTCAGTATATCTAAGGTGCTGATAATAGCATCGTGGATCCGGCCCTCAAGCTTATCTTTTCCAAGACCAAATTTGAACACGAACTGCCGGGCCTGCTTTTCCTCTATGTTTAAGTTCTGTGATGCTGATCGAATAATGGCCTCCGCGCCAGTAGGTATGGACCGTGTCAGTCGTGGCGCTCCATTGGTAGTGATTACAATGTCGGTGCTCCTGCTGCCAATGTCTAACACCATCTGCGGACCAGACTCATCCTGCGCTATCAAAGCCCTGGTGAGTGCCAGATTATCGGGTTCAAAAGCAATAACTTCCAAGCCTATGGACTCCAGCATATCCAAGCGCTGCTCTACAAAATCATTCTCAACACTGGAAAGCAGAATCTCTACTTTGGTTTTGTCCTTTGGCGAGTCGCCAATAACCGCCCAGTCTATTTTTGACTTATCCAAAGGAGTAGGTATAAGTGACTCAGCCTGGTAGCGAATGGCTTTGGCAAGCTCTCCAGATGGTAAGCGGTCAAAGTCCACTACTGCCGTAAACACTCTTTGCGAAGGAATGCCAACTGCAACACTGCGAGTTGACATGTGAGCCTGTTTGAACAGTTCTTGTATTGCCTGTGCCAATTTCTGCTGATCGGCTTTAGAGTCGCTCAATACAAGCTTGCTATCTACTGGCACATAGGCGTATTTGACCAAAGTTTTGACTGAACCACTCCCGTGCAATTCAACCAGCCGTACCGCTGTAGTGCCGATGTCAAGACCGAAAAATGCTGAAACCCCACTCAGTAAACTCATATTGCTTAAATTATAGCATAAACACTATCGTCAAACGCAACACTGTTTTTACAAAACCGGCGGCAAACTAGTAATGGCATCATAACTGTCGACTGGAATATCGGCTGGTTGGGCTAGCCAGAGTGAGGGGTTAAAGTTAAAGACCTCTGCAGGATCAGTGAGGTAGAGGCTACCAGAGGTGCGCAAGAACTCAACGCTATTGGCTATAAAGGAACCATTAATGGTAAGTTTTTTATTGCAATCGGTGTAAAAGGAGGGACTGGTTTGGTTTATTGGCGCAGCAGTAGTGGCACAGGTATAGATGGTACCGCCAGAATCATCGGCGGGAGTCGTGGCATCAGCACCAGGATCCTTCTGGGCAATATAGATGCCATCGAGACGAATGACATCCTTGTCTATGTAGATGTTGCCACGGACGACTACTTGGAAAAGAGGTATGTGGTCGATGTCCATGGTATCTGGATACTGGATATTACCTTTAATGTACAGATCACCATCAACGTAGATAGTTATTCTCTTCGCTGCGCCTACTTTGCCACCAGGATTGCCACCAGTTAGAGTGATATTGCCACTGGGTGGTGCATAGATACCATTCATAGCATTGACGTTGGCTGGCAGAGTAGAGTTCGTACCTGAGGTCGGCTTTTTGCCATAATAGTCAGCGATACAGGGTAACGCGCCACCAAAATTACCGCCGAATGTGCCGGCAGGGATTGGGTTATTGGCAAATGACAGGCCGGTTGGGGCTGGTGCACCGCCAGGAGGGCTGCTTTGGGCACTGGCAAAGTCAGTAATAGCACCCAGGGCATAGACGGCATACTGGGCACCGGCACCGGCATAGGTGGCGTCTCGTTTGTTCCAGGCTGCTATGGCAGCGCTGGGGTTAGACGTACAGTTGCCCGTATCTGGTTCTGTTTCCAAGCCACTGCCTGCGACTACGTCACCACCATTGACTTTGAGGTAGGGTTTGGCGACGACGTAGATACAGGTTTCCACAGCTACCTCAGCTGGTTGGCCTTGGGCAGGAGTGAATCCAGCTTTAGAGCTTGCTGGAGCAACAGAGAAAGATCTACAGTAAGTGCGATTAAAAGGGACATTAGCTATAGTATCTGAAGATACGGGCAACACGGGCTGAGGAGTGCCGCCAGGCGGGACCGAGGGCAAACAGCCTGGTGGGGGACCACTGGGAGATGGAGCACTAACGGCTTGGCTATAGCCAATTTGCTCTCTGGACCCTGCTTTACAAGTCGTATTTTCAGAAGGATTCAGACCAGTATTTCGGATACTATAGTCAAAACGGATAGTGTCACCTTGCTGGGCGATGGTTCCAGTACTACTTGAACCATCGGGGCTGGTAACAGTTGTGGTAACCACTGGCTTTAGATTCCATTCGGGATCCGCTTTGGCTAATTCCGAATACCAATTGCGCGGATTGGCACAAATAAGCTTTATCTGGAACAATAAGCCTCCAGCGGTATCACGTATCTCCATTACTTCTTCAGGCGGTCCGCTAACGTCTAGGCCACTGCTGTTGCACGCGCCAGGTTTAAGTTGCCCTTTGTCATCATATCCGGCCAGACCATAGTACAAATCATCGCGCCCGCCACCAGAATTATTATTACCAAGCCTATAGAAAACAGTTGGTTCACCACACCGCAAGTATACATTAGGCACATACCACGAAATACTCCCATGTGTGCCTCGGGAAACGGGACGGCCATTAACAGGCGGGCAAGCACTATTGTAGCCACCACCACAAATATCACCGTAGTAGAACAGACGCTTTTTGAAATCATCAATAACTGATTGTGGATAATCCGAACCGCTGCCGTTATCCGGTGTATTGGGAACACCCATGTATGTGTTGCCTGTCATCGCGCTAATAAAAAATTTAGCAGTTGTGAGCCTGCGATAACCCTGCGCACCGTTAGGGCATAACGGGGGATTTGTAGTTATATAGTAATGACACATAATAAAATCTGTGAATTCCTGTACAGTATCAACACTACTTGGTATACCGCCAGGTATCATATTCTCACCGAGAGATTGGTTGTCTGGCAGAGTCTTGAAGTAACCGCAATCCATTGGGCGGCTTCCCCAGAAGGGAGGACTGGCTACCCGTCCTGAACAGCTAGCTGCGCTTACAACTTGGACAAGAGGGATACTCACAAGACTGGCAACGTACATCAGTGCCGATATGGCCAATATAGATTTTCTTGCAGTTGTACCCATGTTATTGTGCCTCTAAAATTTCTATTTTTGACTGCAGGTCTAAAACAATGTTATTGCCAGTGTTAAAACTGTCTTGCGGGAGAGAACTGTAATAAGCTAAAGCCATCTTATACTGTTTAAGAGCCTCCTCCTTATTCCCGAGACGATGATAATATGAACCTAAAGGCAGTCCGTCCTGTTTTGCAGTATTGGGATCCAGGCCATGTCTAATATCGTAATAATGTAATGCCTTAACACCATCTCCAGCGTTCATAGCCGCCGAAGCCAGATAACCGTATAATTCAACCTTTTGCTCTTTGGTCTGAGCTTGTCCAATTGCACTTTGTAGCCCCTTGAGTGCTTTATCGTAATTACCGTCATGAGTCTGCGCACCAAATTCTTTGATGACATTGCTGTACGCTGACTCTTTTTGCTTTTTAGCATTCGTACGAGCGGTATACCACATATAGGAACCGCCGATTACCATAATCAATACGAGCAATAGAATAGCTAATTTGGCCAAACGAAAACTAGAAAGCCGCTGCCACCATGAGATTCCACCTGTACCAAAACGTGCCGTGCTGTTGTCCATAGGTATTTGACTACATAGTAAAGCATAAGTAGGTTAGTGTGAAGGCTTTTCGGCGTATTCAATCTTACATAATACTGGCTATATGCACTGCTGCGTTCACTATATCCCAATGGACATAATCCACACATCTCATAAAGCTCATCTTTAATGCCATCCTACATAATTAACACTGCACGTTAATTATGGGCGCGATACTGTCATCGAGTCACGATACGGTTACGTTATACGTGTAACCGATAGTATGAGCCTGTATGGTCAATTAATCCTTCGGCCAACAACTGGTCTACTACATCTGGCAAGCGATCATCCACAATCATTTTTTGCATTTGGGTAAGAGTTACGCTTTTGCTTGTTAACAAGCGTAATACTTGCCCGCGTATCTGGCGCCGTGATCCATCAAAGGTAGTTTGTTTCGTATAACTTGCACTAGTGCGCGACGCATTACCAACTGTCTGCTTTACATAGGTGCCATAATCCATAAGCGCCCAGTACCATTCGCGTATCCTGCCATGAAGCAAGCTCGTCTCAATCAACGGTACTATTTTTGCATCAGGGACACGCTGTTGATCGGCGAAAAAGTGATGAATAAAAACTGTACGAATATTAGTCTCTATAAACACTGCTGGCTCATTGTAAGCGTATGCCAGTATCGCTCCTGCCGTATTTGGACCAACGCCCGGTAGTGCCACTAAGCCTCTGTATTCCTTAGGCAGACATCCTTTACACTGTTCGACGATAGCCTGTGCGGTTTGGTGCAAAAACTTTGCCCGCCGGTTATACCCTAACCCACTCCACTTGCGGACCACATCAGAGAGCGACGCAGCAGCCAGACTTTCAAACGAAGGGAATGTCTTCACAAAATCATTAAACTTAGGCATCACCCGCGACACCTGCGTCTGTTGCAACATAATCTCGGACACTAGAATCTTGTATGGGTTGTAGGACCCATCAGGCTCCGGCTGCCGCCACGGTAAATCGTGCCGTCCCTTTCCTTCGTAGTATTGCCAAACTATTTGCCGAAACGATTCCATAGACTGCGCCGCCATGCAAAGCACTGTATCACGTACATAATAACTAATACCACTTACCCTGCCAGGAAGTAAGAGTAGTATCTCTATAGATTTTTGGGGAATTTCCTGTTATTTTGCAAGCTTTTATTGTTTTATAGGTATAATTACTCCTATGGGTCAAATTCTTCTCCTGAGTGATCTGGCGATGATTCGCAAGAAACTAGATGGAGTTGTGCTAATTGGGGGCGTATTTGATGTACTCCATGCTGGCCACATTGAACATTTAGAAGAGGCAAAATCGCTCGGCAATTATCTAATCGTACATGTTGCGAGCGACAAAAGAGTGGCTAAGAAAAAAGGTAAGGACAGACCCTTCATGCCACAAGAAGACCGTTCAAAAATTCTTGCCGCCATCAGGCACGTCGATTTCGTTTTTATTGAAGACGTTCCTCACTATGACCGACGAATTATTGACATGTTAAGACCAGATGTTTTAATGCTGAACAGTGAAGCTGCGACAGATGAGATAAAAGAATATATAGCTACTATTGATAGCGTACTCAGCGTGGTAATTTCCGACGCACCAAAGCGTAATTACTCGTCAAAAATTATAGAAAAATTGAAGCAAAGTATCTAATAGGGTCTAGCTGGTAGGGACAGTGCTTTGGACAGTCTTAAATATCATGTCTTGGTCGAGGTTATCTGGATTAAATCCTGGGGCAATCTTCTGGAAGTATTGCTCTACAGCCTGGTAATAAGGGTGCCAGTAATCGTTAAAGAATGCTTCGTCTTTTGGCTTGGCATTGATACTGTCAGCTCTCGCTTCGTCAAGAGTCATGAACGTCGACCCACGGGTCCGGGCATCAATATAGCCAACAATATTCTCTTCCAGGGTACGCTTGGCAATTGCAGCTTCACGCTTTTGTGCAGCTTCCTTCTGGGCAGCCTCAGACTCGTCTGAAGCTATGATATATCTGTCTTCCAAGCGACCAGTGTTTCTAGCCGCAGCAATCTCTTCCGATGTGTAGCCGTATTGTGCAAGGATGTAGGTAAGAACACCATCTTTTGGTTCATCCTCACGTTTGATTTGGTCGGCAACATCACGCCGCTTTGCAGCATCGTGCACCCATCCTGCGCGTCGTGCAGTTTTAATATCAACTGAAGCACCTGCCTGGCTTAACTGTTCGGCTAGCTGTTCCGATCCAGCGGCAACCATAGCTGAATGCTCAATTAGGTTGGTCCAGTCTTCGCTGCCTTCTGCATCGACAAGACCAAATTTTTGAAAGACCGCGTGTGGCATTGTCTCTTCTATGTATGCTTCCCAGGTACTGCCACGTTCAGGATCGGTAACTAGCTTTAAGCTTGCATCAATAAATTCACCGCGTGGGTTCTTAAAGAGAGTTGCCTTCTCGGGCTCAGTAGTTAGTGGTAACTGATCGAAGTTTGACATAAGATTAGCCTTTCACGGATTAACTTAATATTATTCTTATACAATCAATATATACTATTATTGTTTTAATGTCAATCACAGTTTGGTACACTCTTCGTGCCCTTGGCAACCGGCTAGCAGACGACACAACCCGTGATCGAACCTATATCCGTCACTTCAATTTACCTCAAGAGAGCTTTCTTGATCACTTTGAAATTGAGCGACAGTGGATACCTGCTTCGGTTATTGAAAGTAATGGCCAGTTGCATTTGAGAGGTGAGGATGCCGGAGATACCCACGTTGTCCCCCTTGCGGTGGGCTAAAATATAACTCTTTTCTGGTTGTTGGTTGGGGCTTGCAAGAGGACATACCTCGCAAAAACCTAGCGTGCTTCATCGGATAAGCTATAGCGCACAACTGACACCAAAAGCAGAGAGGTAAGTTGACAAAAGTCAACTTTTGATGGTATTATATTTCTCATGAGTTTAATGGAAGACTGCGATATTGTAGATCACATGGATAATGACCCTAATTTCTATGATGGGTACAAGTTCCGTGATAAGTATGGTAACTATGATTTTGACAGTCATAATGACCACATAAGTAATAAGACAGCATTGGAAGTCCTAGGTGTTACTGTTGTCACCCTAGGTAGTATTCTGGTATTCACGCTAGTCGCAAATACTATAGCGGATGCGGGGACGTCTGAGAGGCCTCGAACGTTAGATAAGACACCTCTAGAACGAACGTTCGTATCTCCATCTCCTCCCGGAAAATAATCCAGATATGGAGAGGCTTGTTAAGGTTTAAGGTTGTACCTTAAACAGGGCTTGCAAGGACGTACCTCGCAAAAACAGTTTTTATGATATAAGTAGGTTTTGTCTTATGGGCTTACCTCTGTTAGAATGGAGGTTATGAGCTCATTGTCCATTGGAACAGTGAGGACTTAGCTATACCTTATTCCATTACATTTGCTATGCCACTCCGCAACAATCGCGGATACACTAAAGAGTTCGTAAATTCAATCAGACAGTAGCCATAGGTCTTCAAGTACAAGTTGCTGAAAACCCCTGATTTGCTCTCTTAGTCTTTCATTGACCAGCATCTCTGGACGAGGATCAACATAATAAACGCCGTCTAGTTTATTCAGAGCCACAGTATAACCAAGAAAATGATTGGTTTTAAAAGTTGAATTTATTCCGAATATGCTATTACCTCGAACAGCGCGCTGAACATCGTGAAGAAATATTGCTATAACGGGTATGTCTCTACCGAGCAGTTTAGTTAGTAGATACTTATCTAGGAATATTTTGTCGATGCGGTCTTTGCTCGTAGTCTTTACAGAACCCACTACTTCCGTATCGTGAATAAAATAGGGCTCCTTTTGTGCCTCAATCTTGTTTCGAGAAATAACCACATCAAGTTCGTATGGCATGGTATAGCCTGCATATTCTGGGACAGGCAGTCTTACCGTTCGAGGCTCACACTCAAAGCCAAGTCGCTTAACAACGATTTTTATTAGCTTCTCGAAAAGCTGTCCGACTTTCTTTCTAGCTTGATTATTATTGTCCAATGAATCGCTAACACAACCAATGGATTGTTGAATGGTATAAATGATCTTGTTAATAGTGTTATTTTCTACTGCATCACCGTACGAAGGCTGGTTCTTAAACTCTTGTTTATACTTTACTGCATCAGCAAGCAGCCCACAGAAGCTAACAAATAAAGCTTTGAACTCGTCCTTATTGCTTACATAAATATCAGAGTTAAGAGGCCTAGTAATCTTGTGAGAAAGCCCTTCGCTGAACTGAAAGAATATATAATTTGCATGTGACGGCGAAACAATTCGAGTAATATCAGCATTTTCGAGATAAACCAGAAATTCTGTCGTAAACTTCTCGTATTCTTCTAAGCTAGTAAAGCCTTCTCGATCGAGTAAACTTGCCTGTAAATCATAAATTAACTCCTTCATCTTATTGAGTTCCTTCTCTTTAGGTTTTGGTTGTCAAAGTTAACCCAATACTCGATAGGTTTGTTATCGACTTTGTTTAATCGTTTAAGCGTCAGCTCGATATACTCTTCAGATAAATCACACCCAAGCCACTTTCTCCTAAGCTGCTCTGCGGCGACCACTGTCGTACCGGAACCCAAGAATGGGTCTACGACTAAGTCTCCCTCGTTTGATGACGCAAGGATTATTTTACGCAATAATTCTTCTGGCTTTTGAGTTGGGTGCGTGGTTCTTTCTTCCATTCCATTCGCCAGTACAGGAATCTCGAGAACGTCTCTAGGCTTTGCGCCCATAGGGTGAGGCTGCCATGTATGAGCTTTCCCTTGCCCATACTGGCTTGTTATGGACTGTGGGTGTTCTGGATATTTAAGAGTATGTGAGCCATAAGGAACTCTTACATAATCAACATTCAGCTTGAATGTCTTTGTTTTCCTGAAATGTAAAATGCTTTCGTGAGACCTACCCCAGTCGTTGTTAAGGTTAGCCTTATTCTTGTAGTGCCAAATCAGCCACTTACAACCCTTAAAATACTTTGATGCTGGCAACCTTAAGTCGGCTAGTATTTCAGAGAATCCACAAATATAAAGAGAGCCTGTGGGCTTTAGAATTCTAGCTGCCTCGCTAATCCATTTAATAGACCACTCGACGTATACGGTCTGCGATTCAAAAGTATCCCATTCAGCTTTCTTGATATTGTAAGGTGGATCAGCAAATACCAGATCAACTGATTCGTCAGGAAGAGAAGCAAGCCATTCAATAGCATCACCTTTCCAGAGATGATTCGGGCTTTGATCGTCATCAACTCCTACTTTGTAAATATCTTTCTCCTTAAGTCTCTTATCAAATATAGGCTCAAATAGCTTAACTCTTTTATCTTTTACTAATGATTTTCTGGGCATATATTTTTCCGCTTACTCAACACTTATCTATATCAATTCTACAGTTCTACAACCACTCAACAAAGTTATAGTACGTGTATTTTTACAAATACAACATTTATGTCATAGGAGTTTTAGACAGCTAACAGAGGTAGAAGTCCAAATAGCCTGCTCCATCTATGTGTGTGCGAGGCTACCCCCCCCCAGGGGGTCGGAGTATTTCCAAGCGGATCAGGGTTTGCAAGGACGTACCTCGCAAAAACAGTTTTTATGATGTAAGTGGGTTTTGCTCTATGGACTTACCTCTGTTAGAATGGGGTTATGAGTTCATTGTCTATTGGCATCGTGGGTTTGCCTAATGTAGGTAAATCCACTCTGTTTAACGCACTTACTGACAGCAATATTTTGGCTGCCAATTATCCGTTTGCGACTATTGATCCGAATACTGGTATCGTGGCGATACCCGACGAGCGGTTGCAGAAACTGGCAGATATATATCACTCCCAAAAGGTCGTGCCAGCTACCGTTAGCTTTGTGGATATTGCCGGGCTGGTTGCGGGTGCCAGCCAAGGTGAAGGCTTGGGCAATCAGTTCTTGAGCCATATCCGTACCACCAATGCCATTGTGCATGTAGTACGGGCTTTTAAGGATGACAACGTCGTGCATGTCGATAATATGATTGACCCACAAAAAGATATTGCTGTTATCAACACCGAGCTGGTGCTCGCCGATCTCCAAAGCGTTGAACGTCGCTTACCTAAGCTGGAAAAAGAAGCTAGAGCCAACCCAAAGCTTAAGCCAGTGGTCGACACTATGCAGCGGACGCATGCCCTGCTCAATGATAACAAAACACTCTTCTCAAGTGTTGATGACCTTGAGCTGGAGCACATTGCCGACTTACAACTACTCACGGCCAAGCCGGTCATCTACTTGTTCAACCTCGACGAAGCCGGCATTGCCGACAACGACCATAAACAAGAGCTTGCCAAACTGGTCGCGCCCGCCCACGCCCTGTTTATCTGTGCCAAGTTAGAAAGTGAATTGCAGGGCTTGGACCTTGCTGACTCCCAGGAGCTGCTGAGAAGCTATGGTCAGCTGGAATCCGGGCTGGTGCAGCTCGTTCATACTGCCTACGACATTCTCGGTCTCCAGAGCTACCTGACTGCAGGCGAAAAGGAAGTACGAGCCTGGACGATCAAAAAGGGTGCCACTGCCCCGCAAGCTGCGGGTGCCATCCATACCGATTTCGAACGCGGCTTTATTGCAGCCCAAGTTATGAGCTACAAAGATCTTCTCGACACAGGTTCAGAAGTGGCCGTAAAAGCAGCAGGTAAGATGAGGACCGAGGGCAAGACCTATATTATGCAGCCTGACGATATAGTAGAGTTCCGCTTTAACGTTTAGCTTTAGTTGCTGCTAGGATAAAATTTAGGGATACGGTGTCGGCTGACGGTTAGTGGGGCATTAGCATAGGGGTTAAGTGATAATAGCCTGTGTCTGTGATTATTCCGAAGAGCCAGGTCACCCACTGCTGAAGCAGCAAATACTTCACCGTCGCGGCCTGAGCTCTGGAATTGCCGCTGAATGTAGTGCTGTCGGATATCAGTCACTCTCTGCTGGGTGTAATTGAGTAGCCCGCGCAAGCGCCCATGGTTCCAGCTCGTGAACTTGAGTATGCGCCCCGGAGTCATGATGTTGATAGTGCCTTCAAACAGCTGCGCAGTGTAATCGAGTTCGGCAATCATATCGAACCGAATGTCCTCCAGCTTCAGGAACAGCGGTTTTTTATCTACAAGCAACAACCTATTACTGGTGGCGCAGAGTATGGCGAAACCATTCTCGTAACGTCCATTTGCGCATTGGGCTATTACTTCGCCAGCGCTTAGGATGTTGCATAGTTCTTTTACTTCGGGCCGTCCCCAAAAACGGAAATTGCAGCCGATTTTTTGGAGCTGCCTTTCAACTTCTTCAAGGCTTACCATTAGTCCCTCCTTTCTACCTACATAGTTAGCAAACTAATGGTACATGCTAGGCGATTATTCCACGATTAGGTTCATCACCAAAGGTATGAGACATTTGTCACACACGTTTTCCGCTCCATACCGATGTATGTCATAATGAAGGTATGTTGGCGGTCAATGATGGAGATAGCGCAATCGTCAACTTGTTCCATCAAGGGACGAGGTTAACCTATAAAAAAGGTGAATTTGTTATTCGGCCTGGCGAGTCACCGTCAGGCATTTTTTTTATAGTCAGTGGTCTGGTGAAGGCGTACTACATTACAAAATATGGTGAGGAGAACCTGCTCATTATGCGCAAAGAAGGAGAAATCCTGGGGCTCACTTGGGGCCTTACCGGCAGCACCCGCAATATCATTTACGCCACCCTGGCACCCACCGAGCTTTTCCGGATAAATCTCGAACAATTTAACGAGTTCCTCGACAAAAATCCAAGAGCAGCTTTTCCCCTCATGGATATGCTGGTGGATATGTACCGGCTACATTCCGAACGCATTCTGAACCTTGAATACCGGTCCGTTCGTGAAAGAATAATATCTTTTCTGTTTACCACCTCACAGCGTTTTGGCCAGAACGTGCAACAGGGAGTCCTGATTGACGTACCGCTACGTCACCAGGATATAGCCAGCTCTATTAGCGCCACACGGGAAACAACCAGTCGTGAACTGGCAGTGCTTGAGCGCCAGGGACTTATCATACGCAACAAACAGTCCATAATAACGCTTTGTGATGTTAATAAATTGCGCAGCTATCTGGAATAAGTTTGACGTTATTGCCAGTTATCGACGATATTTTCAACAATTTTGACCACTTTTTCGTGAGGAGGTACGTCATTAGTGTCATAGTAATGGTCGGTTGATATGTAATCTTCTACAACGCTTAAACAGAAAATATCATCGGCAATCACGTGTATACGGTCTACCACAGGTACACTGGCAAGCGGAGTAGCGACTATGAGCCTGTTAGTATGTATCGGCTTAAGGTACGCCAGGGCAACATCCAGCGTAAATTCATCAAACAAACCATCGGCGACCAAAATGATGGTGCGATCCTTAAGTAAGCCTTTACTGATCAGCTTACTCTTCCCTTGCGAGCGATGCATTCCCTGCATCTTGGCCATTTTTTCCTGCTCGATAAAGTTGTAGTTTTCGGAAACAAGCTCTTCTATTTCACCTTTGGAGTAGCCTTGGTTATATGAGAATGATCCATCCTGAGTAATACCCCCCACAGCCGCATTTTCGCGGGGAAGGTTAACTGCTTCGTTGAGCAACATAGTCAGGACCGCGTGCATCTCAAGCGCTATCTGCGCACCTATTATCACTCCGCCGTCATTCAGGGCAACTACGGCATACTTCTTACCCTTGTACTTGCGGGCAATCTGTTTTGCTAATCTCCGGCCTGCTTCTACGCGACTCTTAAAATACATATGAGCAGTGTATCATCTAGGAACACAGTCTTCAACAGATGTAAAGTAGCCTACCGTGACAAGAGAAGTCATTGCTTCACCCGCGCACTCCGCAAATTGTAGAAACGCTCGACATTACCCTTCGACCCGGCAACCTCACTATCGGCCTTACCTATGGTCATAAAATACTGTTTGACCCAGTCCTCAAACTGTTTGAGGACATCGCGGCGCAGCCGATCGTTTTTTATAACGCCTTTATGCTTGAGGTTGGCCGCAGTAGCTTCGAACTGTGGTTTCACCATGACAACAACTTGTGCGTTCGGACCACACAGCGCAGCGATATGTGGCAGCACTTCCCGCACACTCATAAACGAGATATCAACAACTACCATGTCAGGTATGCTAGAAAGCTTCTTCATGTCCCGGATATCCGTTTGTTCGTGCAGCTCGATACGTTTGTCGCCACGCAGGGCATGGTGGAGCTGGTCAGTACCAACATCGACTGCAATAACCTTCGCGGCACCATGTTGCAAAGCGTAGTCGGTAAAACCGCCTGTTGAACTGCCTACATCAAGCATGGTTTTGCCCTCAAATTGCAATCCAAGTGTTTGCGCTACCGAAGCAAGTTTGAGAGCCGCACGGCTAACATATTGCTCGGTGGCTTTGAGTTCCACGTCTGCATTTTCCTGAACAAAATAGCCAGGCTTGGTTATAATCTGCCCGTTAACATGAACTTTGCCTAAACGTATCCAACTCTCAGCCTGGCTCCGGCTGGCTACAAGCCCGAGAGCGTGCAGCCGTTGATCTAATCTGTATTTCATACTCTAATACTATAACCGACTATTTATTAAGGAAGACATTAATCTGTTGTGCAGCATCAGCAATACCGGCCCAAGAGTTACTGCTTGTCATGATCACCAGTACATAAGGCCCCTTTGTCCTGTATACAATGGCAGCGTCGTGGAACACGTAATCTAAAAAACCTACCTTGTTGGCAACGGTAAGACCGGTGCCTTTGGGGATACCAGCTCGGTACACCTGCTGCTTCATATAGCCTATCAGGCGGTCGCTGTCGGCTTTAGGAAGCAATGTTCCGTTCTGTAGTTTATATAAGAAGAACGCTAAATCATTAGCGGTAGTTGTGAGTATTGAGCCTGTCAGATCCGTTGCCGTCAGGCCAAGATCTCGCATCATGTTTTCTATTTTCTGCCAGCCGATTCTGGCACCAAACGTTACGGCGCAAGGGTTATCGGACTTGGTTATCATGATTTCAAAACAGGTTGCCGCACTCTGCCCGTTAGAAATAGTGTCTGACCATTTCATCTGTCCGGCGTTGACCCATTGTACTACAGCATAGGCGACAAAAAGCTTATAGGTACTGGCGGCTTCAAACTTTTTGTTGCCATTGGCGTTGGAACTGCGTCCCCCTATCTCCATAACCGATATACCATAACCACCCTTAGAAGCAGCTACACTGGCAACGAGCGATGTAAGCTTACTATCCGTATTGCTATACTGCTTGTCATAAGTCACGGCAGGCGCAAGTTGCCCAGTAGGAACCGTAATCTGCAGTTGGCCACTTCTAGAGATAACATCGCCCAAAGCAGCGACAGCCTTGTCCATATGTATGCCGTACCCACGAGTGCCCACCGCCCGGTTTACTTCCCTATCGTCAATGAGATGTATGCGGGTCGTACCAGGGGCTTTGTATATTTTTTTCTGGATGCTTTCTAAGTATTTCTCAGCAGTCTTAGCGTTTATAACAATCTTTACGTGCTTTGGATGGTCACCGTCGACAAAATCAAGCCAGCTGCCGATTGTTTTTTTGCTGACGGGCACCTTTTCTTTGTCAAGGTTGAGTGTTACGGGCTTACCAACAACCTGCTGGGCAGTTTCCCTGACCCCTTCCACATCATTGTCAGTCCGCTGTGGAGGCACGGGCTTAGCTGCAAGCGTCAGTTCGGTCAGTAGCCCGTAGTCCGCATCGCGCAAAGCTGCTGTTACGGCAGTTACTGGATACTCCTTACCAAGCTTGGCTGGCACAACCTCAGCCTTACTGCCCTTTACTACAACCGTGGCGTTGACTGGAGCAATATATCCGCCCTCGCTCACTTGAGTGGCAAAAGCTTTTAAACGCTCATCATCAAAGCCAACTTGGCCAGGGGTATCTCGCCACACCATAATAGCCAGAGACGAAAATGGAATGATGCGTTGCCAGAACGGATAATGTGCAGCTGTGTCAGTTGTCGGGCCGCTTTTAAGAGTTATACCGCTTTCGCTGAGCGTGTTAGTAAACGTTTTATTGTGTGTTTTGAGCGATACCTTTGTGTGTGGATAGCTTTGCTCTAACTGGCGCACAACATCCGTAGTCGTACGTCCACCCAAATGGTGCCCTTGGACCTGTACGAACGGCAACAGACGTCCGTCAGGATAAAATAGCTGAAAAACCACCGAGAAAGCAGCCAGAACCGCTAAGCCGTACAATGATGTACGTACCCACTGTTTGTTCTGGCGAAACCACAATATACTGCGCTGTGTACGGCGTACCTCGCGTTGCCGCGCTCTAGGAATCATAGTCTCCAGTATACCAACAAAGACTATGACAACTAAGATGCCTCGAGTATTAACTTTTGGCGCGCTCTAGGTATTCGCCGTTACGAGTGTCGACCTTAATAACATCGCCTTGCTTAATAAACGCGGGCACCCTTATGGTAATGCCAGTTTCGAGCGTCGCTTCTTTCATGACACTGCTTGTAGTGTCACCCTTCACTACACTTTCAGCATAAGTTACCCGAAGGGGCACATTCTTCGGCAGCTCTACGTTTATGACCTGCCTATCAAATAGCTGAACCTGCAGCCGGTCACCTTCTTTTAAGTACCCGGCGTTATCGCCAACGATATCGGCAGCAACTTCGAACTGCTCAAAACTGTCGTCGTCCATAAAGTAAAATGTATCGCCATCGTTATAGAGGTACTGCACGTTGCGGGTGGTTACGTCCGCACTATCAAGCTGTTCGTTGCCCTTAAATGTTTTTTCCAGTACCTTGCCATCGAGCAAACTTTTGATGCGCACATTCACAATGGAACCACCGCGGCCCATTACCTTCTGGTTATATCCGACAACGCGGTAAGGCACGCCATCCATTTGGAAAATGGTGCCTTTTTTGAGATCAGTAATACTTAATGCCATACCTTAGAAGCTATCCTTTTATTAGTACTGTATGTATTTTAGTTGCTGGCAACAAACGGCAATAGTGCAATGTGGCGTGCACGCTTGATCGCAGTTGCAAGACGACGCTGCTGGCTCTCGGTAAGCCCAGTCTTTTTGCGCGTCTCAATCTGACCGTAGATATTTACAAAGCGCTGCAAGGTTTTAAAATCCTTGTAGTCAAAGTAAGGTACATCAGTCCTGTGTTTAAAAATCTTAGCCATTATATGTTTCCTTTCTTGTTCTCATTTCATTTGCGGGTCCTGTCAGGCCGAACCTCTCCAAAAAGTTCTCATGTATACGGAGTAACTTTTTGGAGGCCTCTTCGGCCCGCCACCCGCTGTCAGTGGACAAACCACGGACGCAGGGCGCGAGCTCCTTTGGTGGCAAGAGACTAAACCGAAGTGGAGCCAGAAAATAATGTTTGAGACCTGAGGCTCAAACATTATTTTACTGCGCGTGAACGGTCTCTTGCAGGCAATGGGGCGGAAGCCCGTTAATGCGTGATTAATTGTTAAAATGGAATGTCGTCGAGATTTATAGGCTCGTCGCCTATATCTTCGATAACGTCATCTTTCTTTTTGGAGCTGCTGGCACTTTTACTTTTTTCAGTAGGTGCCGCTGGAGCACTGCCACCTTCGCTGTCGCCACCACCGCGGCCGTCAAGAAACGTTACATCATTCGCCAGCACTTCTACTTTGCTACGCTTCTGCCCCTCTTGCTCCCAGCTGCGGCTTTGTAAACGGCCCTGCACTAAGCAACGACGGCCTTTACTCATGTATTGGCTGACTCGCTCAGCAAGCGGGCCCCACGCTACGACGTCTATAAAGTCGGTAGCTTCTTGCCATTCGCCGCTTGAGTCTTTGTAACTACGGTTCAGTGCCAAGCTAAAGCTTACAACGCTCTGGCCGCTTGGTGTCTGGCGCAATTCAGGATCGCGCGTCAGGTTCCCCATTAAGATGACTTGGTTAACGCTTCGTGCCATAGTGACTTTTCCCTCCTTGACGGTTCGAGAATTGCTCCCCTTACCCTAATTTATCCCCTTAAAACACCTGTTTAGGCGGTTTTTTCTTTGTCGCCAACTGCTTCTGCAGTATCGCCCCGCTCAGCAGCTTTCTTGGCCTTTTCGGCTTTCAAAGCTTCCGCTTTGGCAATCGCCTTTAGGTCCGGGCGAGTAATCAAGAAGCGAATTATTTCGTCAGTAATGTTGAGTACTGACTCAACTTTACGTACGCTTTCAGCCGGCAGCTCTACGGTATAGAACACATAGACGGCATGTTCGCTCTTCTTGATAGGGTATGCCAGCTTGCGCTTGCCCCAATTGTCGACCTTTGTGACCTTACCACCATTGTCGGTGAGTATTTTCTCTACCTTGCTGGTAGCCTTATCCAGATCAATCTCTAAATCTGGATGATACAGTACTGCGATTTCGTACCGATTCATGCTTCCTCCTTTGGAATCCCGATAGTATCGGGATGCATATGGCTGTTATACCACACGCAGGTTAGTTTGTTAACAGAGGTGATTATACTATAGAAACACTTTGAGTACAATGCCTCTGGCTACATCTGAATACGGTTGGGTTGGGGGCCTTCGTCACCAGAATCGTAACCGCCGAATACTTCGTCCAGTGAACTTACCAGCACTTCGCGTGGGCGGGCGCCATCGGCCGGGCCTACGATGCCCTGCTCTTCCATGGTTTCTATAAGTCGGGCCGCACGTCCGTAGCCAATGCGCAAGCGGCGTTGTAATAGACTAGTGCTAGCCTTGCGGCCTTCAATGACAACCCGTACCGCGTCGCGCCACATGTCATCGTCGGCATCGTTACCGCTCATATCAGCCACTATGCCGCCCTTGCCGTTAAGCTGAACGGGTTGGCTGGTAACCTCGTCGTCATATTGTGGTGGACGCTGGATACGGATAAAGTCGGTTATTTTTGCCGTCTCATCATCACTGATAAATGCACCCTGTACACGCTTTGGTTTAGGCATATCGCTCGTAAGCAAGAGCATGTCACCGGTACCCAAAAGCTTTTCGGCGCCCATCTGATCAATAATGGTACGAGAGTCAATCTGGCTCGCTACCGTAAAAGCAAGGCGTGCTGGCACGTTGGCCTTAATAAGACCGGTAATGACGTCAACCGATGGGCGCTGGGTAGCAAGTACCAGGTGTATGCCGGCAGCCCGTGCTTTCTGTGCCAGACGGACAACCAGGGACTCAACGTCGCGGGCAGCCATCATCATAAGGTCGGCTAGCTCGTCAATGACAATCACGATGTATGGCATCCCCTCTTCTTTTTTGAGGTTGTTGTACTCGGTAATATTACGTTTACTGACCTCTGCCATGGTGCGCAAGCGGCGCTCCATTTCGGCTACTGCCCATTTAAGTGCACTTATACACTTTTCGGGCTCGTGGATAACCGGCGTCAGCAAGTGTGGGATATCATTATAAGGGGTTAGCTCAACCTGTTTAGGGTCTACTAAGATAAGTTTTAAATCACTTGGGCTGTTGCGATACAGCAAACTTGTAAGAATACTGTTAATCATAACCGATTTACCGGAACCGGTCTGGCCAGCAACCAGCACGTGGGGCATATTAGCAAGATCAGCAACAACCGGCTTGCCAGTTATATCCTTGCCTATGGCAAAACCTAGCGGCCCTTTTAGTTCGGCCCATTCACGCGATTGCACAATAGAACTCAATCGTACAATGGCTGCCTTAACGTTAGGCACTTCAATCCCCACTGCACGTTTGCCAGGTATGGGCGCCTCCATGCGGATAGAGTGCGCCGCAAGATCCAGCGCCAAGTTATTATCTAGGGCAGTAATCTTGGTCAGCTTAACCCCGGTTGGTGGCTTGAGTGTGTATTGGGTAACCCGAGGCCCAACGTTCGCGCCTTCCATCTCAACCTCTATATTGAAGTTGGCAAACGTATCACGGATAGTTTGAGCATTGCCATTGACGTCACCGGCGTCGGCTTTATCCTGGCGTTGGTCAAGCAAATTAATACCTGGCAACTTCCAATTAGGGTCGCTGGCAACAGTCAGCGCTTCATGATTTTCCGTAGGCGTTAACTTCTCAGCAGTATTTTTAAGTGAAGAGAGGCCAGCAAGTTTATCACGCTTACCATGCTCTACTGGCACACCTTCGTTCAATTTAAAGCCATTAGATTCTGCATTGACTTTCAGCTGTCTCAAATCAGTGTCTTGCGACTCGGCACGTTTAAACAGGCCGCCCAGTTGCCTGAGTATTAAGAGTGAAATACCTAGCGAAAAGAAAATACACAAGGCAGCGAAGACCAAGAACATTATTGAAGCCGGAAACTTATCAAGCGCACTCAGCGCAGCACTTCCAACTAGCTCTCCAACCCTACCTCCGTGGCCGCCAATATAGGTATCATCGGGTTGCTTGACTGCAAATGCCGTAAACAACCAGCTTGCTACGAACACCAGTACACCAAATATGCTTAACAAACGCCCTAAAGGGATACGATGGTTCTCGGCGATAAATTTATACACGCCCCAGCACACTAACGCAGCTGGCAATAAGTAAGCCGCCCAGCCCAGCGCCCAGTAACCACTCTCGAACAGGCTTTTAGGTAATGGGCCACCTGTGCCAAAACCGCCTAACAGCAAGAATAAGGCAACCACAAACAGCAAAATAGCACCAGTCAGCCGCCAGAATGGTGACTTTTCTACTGGCTCTGGTGTTGCTTTACGCCGTTTTTGTTTTCGTTTTGCCATAAGGTTTAGTGTAGCACGTTTTATAAGGGTGTTACATCTGTTAGCAGAGGAAACTTGCTAAAGACTTTTTACAAGAGTAATTATAGCAAAAATTACAACTATTGTCAATACAGATGCGTTGGGTCTTCTGCACTTTTAGAACGCTTACCTAGAAAAAACGTTTGAAACGAGTACTTTGCCTAAGGCGTTAGGAGAATTGTACGTTGGTCGTTGAGGGGCTGACCCGAAAGCCGTATATATTTGATCGATGGTATCGGAAACTTTCTTAAAGTCATCTTCCTTAAATTGAGATACATTTTCAAGTGTAGAGGGTAAAAGAGTTTTCGGCACACCGTCAGTTGCAGGGACCATATAGCCAAAGCTTCCATCGACTACTTTCCCCCTTCTTGTGGGAACGCAAGTTGAGTATTCTTTATTTTGCCAGTCTACAATACTAAGACGATTTATTGACCCGCGAAGAGTCTTGGAATCGTTCGTTTCACGATGAGTAATCTGAATCGTTTTTTCGAGTTCACCCTTTTCATTATTCTTTATAAACATTGTAGCTTCGTTAATCACAGAGCCTGATTCTTTTTGACTGGGATACGCCACCAGGCTCCATCCGCCTGCGATTGTAACCCCTGGCTTAATATGTTTATCATGAACTAAAGTGAGTATTTCCTCGACCCGCAATGCTGTTTGCCTAGCGCCTGCAAATTCAACCACCTCCGGGTTTTCCTTGCCGTAAAGAATTCGATCGATCTTATCTCCGGTGTTGCTTGAGGATCCTTCTAATGTGTCTTGAGTGGCTACCGGAACTTGAGCAAGTTGTAAATCATTATGGTCATTGCCGGTAGTAAAGTTTTGCTCTTGGCTGAAGGGGTGGTTTTGTTTTGGCATAATAATGTGAATATACTATGTTTAGCACAAGTTGTCAAATATTTAAACAGCGTGGTGCAGGCTTGAGCAGTACAGACGAACTAGTCGCTGCGGGCGTCTTGGCCAAGAAGGCGTGAACGCATTTCCTGGAAGCGCTTTTCTTGGTTGGCAGCGATATCTTCAGCAGCCTTGGCAGGGCGGCCACCAGCTACAACTTTTACATCACCCTTGCCTCCGATAACATTTATTACCGGGATCACAATTGGACTACGTTGCGTCTGGTCAAACAAATAGTGTGTTACGTGGTCTTTCAGCTCTACTTTAAAACGATCCAAATCTATACGTTTGAAGCGTTGCTGTACAGCACGGCGCAGCTCTGAACGTAACCCGTTCATAAGATCTTCGTTATCGCGCATATAGATGAATCCACGGCTGATTATATCGGGGCTGGTAAGTAAAGTACCCGTTTTCTTATCAACTGTCAGTATTACAGCCACGAGACCCTCTTCGCTTAACAGCACGCGGTCCTTTACGACTACGTTGCTGACTATAGCGCCCGTCTGATCTACCAGTATCGTGCCATGCGGCACATTGCCGGCAACCTCAATGGTATCGCGCGTCAGGCTGATTACATCACCGTTTTCAGCATTCACGGTATTGCGCCGAGGCACACCATGCTCAATGGCGATATCGATGTGGCGCTGTTTCTTGTAGTACGAACCATAGATAGGTATAAAGAACTTAGGACGTGTCAGGTCGATCATGTCAGCATATTCATCGATGCTGGCATGTCCGGATACGTGCAACGGGCCATTGCCATCCAATTTGTGCGTCGTGTGCTGAAAAACGTGTACACCTTTGCGCATGAGGTCATCGATCATACCGGCTATCAGCGCATCATTGCCCGTCTCAGGGATGGGGGTTGAGCTCAATATGACGCTGTCCTGTTCTTTCATTTTGACGTGCCTGTGGTCGCCAGTAGACATGCGTTGCAAAGCCGAACTCGGCTCACCCTGGCCACCAGTGCAGACGACCACTATTTCCTGGTCGCGCATAGCAGGCACATTAGCGATAGGGACAAACGTGCCTTTGGGAATTTTAACGAATCCATGTCTTACGGCCATTTCTAATGTGCTCATCATGCTGCGGCCGTCAAGCGCAATCTTTTTATTGTGGTGTACGGCAGCGTTAATGATCATCTGGATACGGTTAGTGTTCGTTGAGAAGATAGCCACAAATATACGGCCCGGGGCGCGGTCCATAATGTCTTTAAAGCTCTGTTCAATCGTGCTTTCACTGGGGGTACGGCCCAAACGGTCAGTGGTTGTGCTTTCGCTGAGGAGAGCCAAGACTCCTTCGTCTCCCAACTCACGCAAACGCTCCAGGTCAGAACGCTCATGGTCAAGCGGATTTGGGTCAAAGCGAAAGTCCCCTGTATTAATAATGCGGCCTACCGGCGTATCGAGCACGATGCATGTGCTGCCAGGAATAGAGTGCGTAATACGCACGAATTCTACAAAGAACTCACCTATTTTGAGGCGTTCGTGAGTATCTTCGTTCATGGAGACGGTTTTTAGTTCAAAACCGGCCGGCATTGGCAAACCGAAGTTTTCAAAGATTTCTTCGACGCGGCCTATTGTAAATTTTGAACCATAGATGGGTGCCGGAAGCTTGGGCACAATGTGGGGCAAAGCGCCTATGTGGTCTAAGTGCCCGTGAGTAATTATATAGGCACGCAGCTTATGTTTAATGCTCTCTAAGTAGGTTGTATCGGCAATGCCATAATTGATACCTGGCAAGTCGACACCTAAGTCATTACCGGCGTCCATGATGACGGCGTCGTTGCGGTATTCCACCAGTATCATGTTTTTAGAACCGCCTCCATCCATACCACCCAGGCCGATAATTCGTAGGCGGGGACTATCGTCAACATAATTCGCCCGACGATCTGGACTCACTACCTGGGTTGGTGAAGCTGCAGCATATTGGTTCGCGATCTTCTGGGCATCTGCGTGGGTACGTTTTTGGGCACGCACTGCTGCGCCGCGTGATACCGAGCTGGCCAAAGGATTGAACGACACTGCCCTACTATCATTATTGGCATGGTCTGGACTGTGGTTTGGCTCTTTAGGTCTAAATTTTTGGTAATCTTTTACGTTATTATCCATTGTATATATTATTTCCTTCCGTTTGTGATTGTATGGTTGATTACTTATGCTCTTGTTGTAATGCGATTGATAATCTCCGGGATATTATTGAAGTCATCGATGAGCGTTTGGCGCATGGACTGGTTATAAAGCGCCGCGGCAGGGTGGAAGAGCGGCAATATAACAATACTCATCACTTCGCCCTCCTGGTGCTTCATATTGATCCTGATCCGCTTCGGCTGGCCGTGAACTTTGGAAATCTGCAGCTCGGGTAAAAAGCAATTCATACTATGCCGACCAAGAGTCACGATTATCTTGGGCCGAATAACTTCAAGCTGGGCCTGCAAGTATGGCAAAAAAGCTTTCTTTTCGTCTGGCTGTGGATCGCGGTTGTTAGGCGGCCGATATTTGACGATATTGGTAATGTACACGTTTTCACGCTGCAGGCCAATTTGGGCAAGCATTTCGTTCAGGAACTTTCCAGCCACCCCCACAAATGGTTTGCCCTGCAAGTCCTCATTCTTGCCCGGCGCTTCACCTACAAAGACAATTTCGGCGTTCGGATTACCATCACCAAATACAAGTTGGGTGGCGTCCTTGGCCAAATCTGGGCAGATATTACGTGCTAAAATATCTGCCTTGATCTGGTCGAGTTGGGCTTGTTTACTGTTTTGAGCTTTACTGTTCATTTTTCTTCCTCACTAGCTGTAGCCCCCTAACCAAGTGTTTAACGCTCAGCACAAGGAATACTATGGCCAGCGCATATTCCAGCAAACTTCCCGTATCAATTGCCCTTGAGACAAACAAGTATGATGTCGCAAGGGCTATTGCCACCAAAACCCCATGAGCAACGGGCGGAAGCTCAGAATGCTTAGTGGTTGTTATTTGCTTTCCCATTACCTTGCTCCCTGAGCGCAGCTTTCATACTTAGTTGTAAACGGCCGCGATCATCAATAGCCACCAGCTTTACTGTCACCTTGTCGCCCTCTTTGACAACATCGCTGGGTTTGTCCACGCGTGTTTCGGCCATTTCGCTCACATGTACTAAGCCGTCTTTCCCTGGCATTATCTGCACGAACGCGCCAAAGTCCATGACGCTTACAACCGGCACATCCTTGTAAATTTTTCCTACTTCAGGCTCAGCAACGATACTCTGAATCCATTGGATGGCTTTTTCGATGCTGTCGCCATCCGGACTGGCGATCATAATCGTACCGTCGTCTTTAATATCAATCTCTGCGCCTGTTTCGCCGGTAATCTTTTGGATAACCTCACCGCCCTTACCTATTACTTCGCGAATCTTATCAGGATTAATTTTGATGGATTCAACGCGCGGCGCATACGGGCTTAGTGCCTTACGCGGTTTTGGCAGCACGCTTACCATGTGCTCCAGAATATAAGCACGGCCTTCCTGGCCTTGCAATAGTGCTTTCTTAAGGGTTTCGACCGGTAAACCATGAACTTTCATATCCATCTGGAGGGCGGTAATACCTTCGCTGGTACCCGTCACCTTAAAGTCCATGTCACCGGCAAAGTCTTCAGCATCGGCGATGTCGCTCAATATAACCGTCTTATTGCCGTCAGTCATTAAACCCATGGCAATACCACTGACCGGACGCTTCAGCGGTACACCGGCATCCATAAGCGCCAGGCAGCTGGAACAGGTTGCAGCCATGCTGGTGCTACCGTTCTGGCTCATAATCTCGGTAACGGAACGGATCGCATATGGAAAGTCAGCCTCACTCGGCAGCACTGGATCAATAGCGCGCTCGGCCAGGTATCCATGGCCAATTTCGCGCCGTCCCGGGCCGCCAAGGCGACGTACTTCGCCTACTGTGTACCCTGGAGCATTATAGTGATGAAAATAGCGTCGCTGGGTATCACGCTCCATAGTATCGACTATTTGGGAGTAACTGAGAGGAGCCAAGGTAACGATGTTCATAGCCTGGGTTAGCCCACGGGTAAAGAGGCTTGAGCCATGCGCCCTAGGCAAAAAACCCACTTCGCTGCTGAGCGGACGGATATCGGCAAAGCCACGACCATCAGGCCGCACGCTGTCTTCCAGAATACCTTTTCGGACATCTTTGTTGGCAGCTGTGGCAAAAGCGTCTTCGTAGTCTCGTTTAACTACTTCCCATTCGTCACCAAGTTTTTCTTCAAAATGAGCAATCAGATCGTTGCGCAAGGCACGCATACGCTCATGGCGTTCAGCCATTGGCGCACGCAATTTGTCACCCATCTTGCCTTTCAGAAATGCATCGACTTCTTGCTGAATATCCTCACTCGGCAGTCTTAGTGCATATTCTTGCTTCGTTACCCCTACTTTTTCTGCAAGCTGCTTCTGGAGTTCAATAGCCGGGCGGATAATACCTTGGGCAAATTCCAGCGCCTGTGCGACTTCATCTTCGGTAACTTCGTTAGCGCCAGCCTCCACCATCATAATGGCATCGTGTGTTCCGGCTACAAAGAGGTCAAGTTTGCCTTTTTGCAATATTTCTTCACTCAGGAATGCGGAAAGCTTACCATCAGCATCGTAACCAATACGAACACCTGCTATAGGTCCATCAAATGGGGCACCAGTTAGCATGAAGGCAGCACTCATAGCAATCATAGCCACTGCGTCAGGGCGGAAGCTTGGGTCCATGCTCAGCACGGTAGCAACGCCCTGCACTTCGTTACGGTAGCCTTTAGGCCATAGTGGGCGTATAGGACGGTCAATGAGACGGCCAATCAGTATAGCATCATCAGATGGCCGGCCTTCGCGTTTAATAAAACGCGAGCCGCTGATCTTACCGGCGGCATACATCTTTTCTTCGTAATCGATACTGAGCGGAAAGTAGTCCATGCCCGTCACGGGCTTGTCACTCACCATAGCCGTACCAAGCACGACAGTATCGCCATAGCGGACAATGACTGAAGATGACGTACGGAATCCAACTCTACCGACTTCAAGGCTAAGCTTGCGGCCGCCAAAATCGGTCTCTACGGATACAATGGGTTTTCCAGAAGGATTTATAGTTGCCATTCGTTGTTTTGTTCACCTTTCATGTTGAAGAGACGTCTAGCAGACACAGTGCAAATATATGGCCGCCCCTTGTGCTTGAACTGGGAGCATATATCTGGCCTCTGCCTGCTACAAAACGACTCTCATAAGTTTTAATGTGCACAAGCTTGTGATCTCGGGGCAACCCAGATCAGTGGTCTATGCACTAGCGGCGAATGCCGAGCTTCTTAATAAGGTCAAGATACGCCTGTCCGTTGTGGGCTGCAATATACTGCAAGTGACGCTTACGCTGGCCTACTAACTGTAGTAGACCGCGACGGGCAGCAAAGTCTTTCTTGTTGCTGCGCAGATGCTCAGTTAACTCTTTAATACGCTCTGTTGCAATACCAACCTGGACTGCCGCCCCACCAGTGTCAGTCTTGTGGTTCTGTACATCCTTAATAACTGCTTGTTTCTTCTCGCGTGTGATCATCTTGACGCTATTATAGCAAGAACACCTCTGGCTGGCAAGTATGTATACCTACATTCCATCCCGAAACGCAACATAACCACTAACAACTAAAGTGCACCTCTGTTCCGAGTAGACTAGTAGTTACAACACAACTAACTACAAGGAGACAGAGATGCACTACCATCTTACACAACAACAACGTATTGAGTTCAGCTTTATGCTGCGACTTGGTTACTCACAACGCCAGGCTGCACAGCAGCTAGGTGTTTCGCCGAGTACGCTCAGCCGCGAGCTTAGGCGTAACAGCCGTTTAGCTGGCTACTACGCTAACTCGGCACGGACACGCTCCTGCCGGCGCAGGACTGAAGCAAATGCCAGCCGCATGAAACTACTAAACGATCCGGCTCTGGTTGCAGTGGTTGAGCAGAAACTGCGTGCTAACTGGGCACCCCAGCAGATCGCAGGTTGGCTGAAGGATTCAGGCCGAGCCGTCCGGACCTGTGCCCAGACTATCTACGACTGGCTATACCGTTTCCGACATGACCTGCTGATTCATCTGCACTGCCGCAAAGGCAAATACCGCCGGACACGGGCAAACACCCTGCGGAAAGCCTTCCGGTACAAGCAAAAAGAGTGCCGCCGAATTACCGCCCGCCCGGCTTCTGTTATGCAACGTAAGCGGTATGGGCATTGGGAAGGCGATACGGTAGTGGGCAAAGGCCGGACGGGCTACATCGCAACCTTCGTGGAGCGTAAAAGCGGTTACTTACTGGTTGTTAAGCTCATGCGAGCTACTGCCAAAAGCTTTGAAACAGCCGCGCACGCCAGTTTCGCTGCTATACCAGCTATGTATCGAAAAACCCTTACTCTGGACAATGGTACCGAGATGAGCAACTACGAAGAGATCGAGCGAAGAACAGGCCTAAAACTATACTTCGCTAATCCCTACCATTCCTGGGAACGTGGCACTAACGAGAATACTAACGGCCTGCTCAGGTTTTACTTCCCGAAACAGATGAGCTTCGCTCATCTAACCCAAAGTATGCTTGACCATGCCGTTAAGGAGCTTAATACTAGACCCGGAAACGACTGGGCTACCGGACACCAGAGCAAGTATTCAGGTCAAAGTGGTAGTGTTGCGATTCGGATTAGAATCTAGGATAGACCTGAATCCCGAAACTAAAAAGTAACGCCGCACCTCTGTATACTGTTTGGTGACAAAACTAAACAGGAAAACAAACATGCATGCGTTACGTAAAGAGCATATCGTAGATCTTTTTG
>JBGTMJ010000005.1:0-32082 GCA_041743655.1 Saccharimonadales bacterium (SeqCode)
CAGAGCTGTGGGTGGATTTCGCTGTCGGCAAGAAAGTAGTAGTAATGACCATCTCGTACGTATTCTACCTCGGTTTCGTAGAAATACCAGTATTCACACCAGTAATCTATGTCATTCGTTTCCTCACCAGAGGTTTTTCCCAGCGTAATGCAACAATCCGCCAGCAGGACACAGCGATCAATGTAGGTTTGACTCCTTGTGTCTTCACGGTAACGCTTGCGGAGTTCGGTAACGTCATAGTCGAGGGCTTTAAAATGCCGAATGGCGTTTATGCCGAGATAGTAAATAGCAGGCTTGGTCTTTTCCGCAAAGTCAGTTGAATATATCCATTCGACATAATGATTTTCTCGTAAGTCTTTGAGCCACAGGTTAATTGTCTTATAGTCTTTATGTTTGAGGAAAGTCTGTATTTGAATACGATTTAGGAATCTGAATTGATACAGTAGGCTTAGTATTTCTCGTTGCTTTAGAGTTAGTTTCGGTAAGTCCATGAAGATGAGTATATGTGTAGAGAGATGATAAGTTAATTGGTTATGGTTTAGTTTTTTAGTCCTTGGTATTTAGGTATTATTCGTTTTGTTTTGCGGTATTTACTGTTTATTTGCCAAACCCTCCTACTCCGTATACTTATAAGGGTAGGAAGCACGGAAAATCTACGATAACAGATTAGAGAAATGCGGTCTTTGCCCTTGCCCACTAGGGCAGAATGACGAATTGAGAAATAGAGGTGATTAGGCCTTATTTATCAGGGCTTTGTACATCAAACGCCCATGACAATTCGCAAACCATTCCGTAAATCGCTGCCCATCAGTTAACATACGGGTGTTGTAGCGGTAAGTGTGTTCTTTCACGTATCGCTCGAGATGTGCTGGTGATAGGTGCGTGTAAGTTCCTTTGTAAGAACGCTTAAATAAGTTCCAAAATCCATCAATCGTGGTTGTAGATATAGCACCACGAGCGTACTCTTTTTCGCTGTGGTTTACGGATTCGTGTATGAAGGTTCGTTTGGTACGGCTGTATATTTTGGATTCGTCCGTGTGGAGTGTTGCGCCTTCTTCCAAGTTTTGCTTGAGGAATGGCAGCGTGTTGGTGGCGTCAGCTTGCTTAGTCGCGAAGGCTCGGATTTGACCTGTGTGCTTTTTCTTTTCAACCACGCCAACGATTGCTGTTTTGTTACTAAAGCGGCCGTTCTCCTCTTTTGCTTTGCCGCCGATGTAGGTTTCGTCAGCCTCTACCGGACTATCCAGCTTGTCGAATGTTCCGTACTCCATTGCCGCACGAATGCGGTGATCCATAAACCAAGCCGTCTTTTGCGTAACGCCGAGGGCACGGGCAATCTCGTAGGAGCTTACGCCGTTTTTGGCGTTAATAATCATCCAAACAGCAGGAAGCCATTTATCTAAGCCGAGCGGGCTATCTTCAAAGATAGTACCGATTTTTACAGAGAATTGCCGTTTGGCGTGGCGTGACTTACATTGCCAGCGCTTTTGCGACTCTAGGTAGCTTACGTCTACACGGCCACAGGTTGGGCAGATAACTCCGTTCGGCCAACGCTGAGCAGCGACGTGTTCGATGCAGACATCAGGATTGGAAAAATAGCGGACTGCTTCGATTAGGGTTGAGGGCTGTTTCATATCTGTTATTAGTATATAAAACTAGAGTTGATTAGTCAAGTATATTAGCACCAAATAGCAGCTATTGCAAAAGAGGAGCATCTATATTAGAATATATTCCAAAATCAACAGCCAGAAGCGGAGCAGAATAGAGGTGTCTACTTACCAGGCGCTGTAAGGAGATTGGCAATGAAGAAAAAAGATGCAATAAGGAGCAACGCCCTCATCCGTGGGGAAAGAGACTGGGCATACTAGGAGTTATTGCATTGATCTATGTCGTAGGAGGCGCGAACATATTTAGAGAAACTGCACGAGCAAAACCGTCAGTGGAAGAACAGGAAGAACAACAGAAGAGGAATGAAGAAGCTAGGCTTCTATCAATACAGAAGAATATACAAGTAAAAAAGGAACACCTGCGTGAATGGCTAGAGAGTAACGGTCATAACGTTGGCTATCTAATCCTAGACGATACTAGCAAAACCTATAAACTGGGAGTGGCGTCTGAAGATACAAACGAACTAGTACAAAAGTGCAGCGGTAAGTACGAAGAAAAAGACAATAAAGTCAGCGGCAAGGACAAACCTGATTGTGTGCGCCTGTTAACCGTATCCAACGGCATTACTGAAGCTAATCCTAGAGAACTAACGAAGCAGGAAATGATGGATGAGGCTTGGTATGAGCACCTAGAAACAGTCTGGGGAGGAAAGGATGGGGCCTTTGAAGACTTGATCCCGGGGGAGCGCCAAGAGTCAGAAGAATATGCCATTCAATTGACAAGCGAACAGGTACGTCATCAGCTCACAAGCAATAATTTCGACATCAAAAGCTTACTGCTCACCGATCAGACCGATACAACATATACCTTATATGATGGCACATTCACCTTTACTTCACTCCCCAATGCTTCACATGAGAAACCTCAAACATGCGATGGTACTTATGACCCTGGCCCTCGTTATTATCACGTTGGCAACGACCCTGCCTCTCCTGAGATGCCGCGTATCAATCAAGACCTTCAATGTAGAGACATCTAGGCCGTTTGGAATCATATAGGATTGAGCGATATTGGCGCCAAGATTTGCGCCTGGGACATAAAAAATGTTGTGGAGCACGAAATGAATGGCCTGATTGTGCCACAAGAAAATGCCGACAAGAAATTAGTGCAGTAATTTGCACGCTCATGCCCCTGACTCCCTGAAACTTGTAAACATCACAAAATGCATTATTCTTGCAAAAGTACTGCAGATATACTATTATATTGCAACTCAACAGCCTGTAGTGGGAATGCGCTCTTAAGGGAGAAAAACAATTTGGAAAATTTTAATAAACTCAACCATCACTTAAGCAACCTGCCTCTATGGGTGAAGGGGACGGGCGCGGTCGCAATAAGTATGATAGTTATGCATGTTACTAACTTAGCTCCACTGAATGCCGCTAACGGGCTACATCATGCACTGAGAGACCAGCAGGAGAACAACCAACTAAAATTGGCAGAACAGCAGGCTAAGACTAAGGCCATCAAAGAAGAACAAGACCATACAGCACTAGGTATACAAATACAAGCTCAGCTTTCAGACCACTTTAGACCTAGTGGGGTGGATCAGAAAGATTTCGACTTTAAGAACGACAAGACGTTTACAGTTACACTGGTGTCCCCAGGTTCAGACGAAGCACCAGCCAAATGCGGTGGTACAGGGGATCAAGCAGGGAAGGAAGCTGTAATAAAGAGCTTCGACTGTTTCTGGTACCCAACCCGTTATGTAGCCTACATGAGCGCATTGGTCTCTACTATTACGGCGAGCATCAGTACAGCCAGCGCAAACCTAAGCCAGCGATAAAAATTATTATATTAATCGATAGTTCTTATCGAAAGTAACGATTGCAGTAGATAGTTACAATAATAGATGGTCTTGTAATGGGTGGCAAGCATTGCTAGTCTCTCCCCCACAACTAACAGTAAAGGGAGTACTATCCGTGACGACTCATCTGGAAGCCACCTTTAAAGGGCATGGCGACTTAACCTACAAACATAACTATGCCTACCAGCTTTGCGTGGAGCAACGTTGGAACGGTAAACTAACCATCACCGCAACACATGGCTACGAATTCAAACCCATAACAGGGACGTTCCGTTCCTACCAAAGCCTCGGCTTGTTTCTGGATGCGTGGCAGATAATCCGGGTTGCCGCAAACGCCGTCTACTAAACAAAACATGTAGCACTATTTACAAAATGACAGGATCTTATTGACAATCTTTCCGTAAGACAACACCATATATGTGGGGGATAGTTGTTTCATGTCCTACGGCACTACATTCGATACAAGCCAAAAGTTAGACGGGGATACATTTGCAAATAAGCAGGTACACCTTGCCGAAAGCAGTGTCTTCGTGCCCGATCCGCATGAATTTACCAAGATAGGCGCCATCGCTTTCACTGGTGCCAACTTAAAACAACGTTGGCTGCCATACCAGTATGACCTCGCCGTTAGGGGCTTGAATAACCTGAGGTTCACGCAAGCTGATGATATACTCCCGTTCAAGGAAAGCGCAGAGCTCTTCACCCGGACTAAAAGCGACTGGCTGGCGAACAGATATACCAGTGGCGACATAGATGATTTCTTTATAGCACCAAACACACAGTACTTCGGGATGGATAGAATAAGCAGGTATTTTGACGTCAGGGAATTCAAGGATAATGCATACGGTTCAAGATGGACAAAGTTTGATGAACTAGATCCTGCCGTACACGACAATCATCACCTTGAAAAATGGATAGTGGGCATATCACTTAACGATAGGAGAGCAAATACAATTGGCGAGCCAGGCCTGAGATCTACCAACATACGCGCAGATCAGTTGCGCACACGCTTTAAAGAGGAACAAGATAAGGGGGCAAAAGAGGGCATTATACTTGAGCCGATTACGCTTCCACAAATACTAGTAATCAACGCTATACGGAACCTGGCACAGCGCCCTTTACTCGACCAGAATGGAACAGTTACCCGCTTGATACACTATGACAGTCAGCTGGGCTTTATTCCTGAAGCCTACTACGCTGGTAAGCGTCAGATTGTAAATTATTCCAGAGTAAACAATACGTGGGCACAAATTGGCGGGCGGAGAGTTCTCATTCTATCCGGGCAAACTAACAACTAGGGCTCATAAACTTTGCCCAAACCAGCCCATCATGGTATACTGTAGATCAAATAGAGATGATAGAGTTATGCTTGTAAGATTTTTAAGTTTCATAGCTTCGATTATAGGCACGGCACGTTATAAAGCCCTGTTTCTCTCTTCGCTCGCTTTAAGCGTATCGCTTACCGGCATCACCATCGTAGCCCTCACAAAAGACACTGCCCATCCGCACACTGCCTCAAGCAGCCTTGAGCAGCCCAAAGACGCCTTTACTATACAGCAAGCTGCGCCGCAACTAGCAAGCATCGGCAAACAAAACGTTAAGCAGCCTGAAACACAGGACCAGACAGCTAGCCCGGAAACGGTGGTCACAAACGATACATCTGCACAAAGCCAGAACCTTACCAACGACAATACAACAACTGCCCCAACAGCGAGTATTGCGCTGAGCAAGGCCAGTGTAATGTTAGTACCTGGCGGCGAAAGCGAAAGCATACTTGCGACCACAAGTGATAAGAGCTCAGTCACCTGGGCTGTGGAAAGCAACAACACGAACGTACGTGTAACGCCTGGTACCGGCACAGCAACAGAGTTTAGCTTTCAGATTACTGCTGATAAAAATGCTGTCTCAGGCAACTACCAACTGACCATCCTTGCCAAAGACGTCAATCGTAATGCCAGCTTACCACCAAAAACAGTAAGCATAACCATACCCTAGTCCCTAAGCATGCCAGGCAAACCACTTTGCACAAAAGCTATTATTGCGGTCGCAGGGTACGGCATACGCCGGTTGCCCATCACCAAGGCTATCGAAAAATGCTTGATTCCGGTTGGCAACAAGCCAATTATCGACTATGTGGTAGACGGGTGTATTAAAGCAGGTATTACCGATATCACATTTGTAGTCAGCGAACAATCGGAACAAATACGTACCTACTACGGGCACAATAAGCAGCTTGAAAAATACTTAGGGCTCAACAAAAAAGACAAGGTTTTACAAGAAGTAAGCGAGCTAGCCACAAAAGCCAATTTCAGGTTTGTAGTACAAGATGACCGGCAACCTTACGGGACAAGCACACCAATCTGGCTTGCTCGGGATTGTGTTGAACCAGGCGAACAATTTTTATTCTTGTATGGCGATAACATTTACTACAATGAAGACGGTAGTTCCGCCGTAGCCGACTTCCTTGAGCAAGCCAACGCTGCCGGCACCAAAGCTGCCATGATGGCAGTAGAAGTGCCACGCAAACTTGTCAGCCACTACGGCATTGTTGCCGTCGAAAAGCGCGACAACCTCGAAATCTACCAAAAGATCGTCGAGAAACCTAAGATCGAAGAAGCACCCAGTAATCTCAATAACGCTGGCTGCTTTTTAGTTACATCCGAAATCATGCCCTATGTTGCCCAAAGCATAGCGCATTCACCCCAGGCTGAAAAGTATTTCATTGACGCTGTTAACTGGTATTCTCAAGCTGGTAATGACATTGTGGTCATCCGAACCAAAGGCGAATATCTTGACTGCGGCACAGTTGAGGGTTGGCTGCACGCCAACAATCGCATAGTCGGCAAACATATTATTGAGCCGTTAGCAAAAATACTTGTATAATCATACGTATGGCTGACAAAAACACAAAAACTCGAGTCCTTATTGTAGGTGGAGGGTTTGGTGGTATCAAAACCGCTTTGGAACTAGCCAAGAGCAAACACTTTGACGTCACGCTGCTTTCTGACTCACCAAGTTTCCGGTTTTTTCCGGCACTGTACCATACCGCAACAGGGGGGGTTGTTGCTGAATCCAGCATACCTCTCGCTACCATATTTGAGGGCAAGAACGTTACACTAGTCCGGGGCACAGCTGAACGTATAGATCGTGAACATAAGGCTATTATTACGAGCGATGGCAAGACACACCACTACGATATTGTGGTGCTCGCACTGGGCACGGTAATCAACTACTTTGGCATCAAAGGTATAGAAGAATTTTCTTACAATATTAAAACACAGGAAGAAGCCCAACGCTTCAAGAGTCACTTACATCAGCAGCTTACCAGTGCCCATAAACCGGACCTCAACTACGTGGTAGTAGGCGGCGGACCCACCGGGATTGAGCTTGCCAGCTCACTTACCGGATATCTCAAAGAAATCATGAAAGCCCATGGCATTGAACACCGCGCTATTCATGTTGACCTTGTAGAAGCAGCACCCAAACTTTTGCCTAGCATGCCCAAGGCTATGTCACGCGCCATTGCCCGCCGTCTGCGGCGCTTGGGTGTGAAGTTATACATAGGTAAAACCGTAGAAGGTGCCAGCGCTGACTCGCTTATGGTCGATGGCAAGCCCATACAAAGTCACACCGTTATATGGTCTGCAGGCGTAGCCAACCATCCGTTCTTCACCAAGAACAATTTTAAGCTGAATGAACGCCACAAAGTAATAGTCAACGACTACATGGAGGCCGAACCAGATACCTACGTCTTAGGCGACAACGCCGCCACGCAGTATAGCGGCATGGCACAAACAGCTTTGCACGATGCTGAATTCTTAGGCAAAAACCTGGAGAGATGGGTGGAAGGTTTACTCATGCATCGCTACGAACCGACACGGCCTATCTACGTTATACCCGTTGGCTCACACTGGGCAGCCGTACTATGGGGTAAGACACAAATTTACGGCTGGGTTGGCTGGGTGCTCCGTACTCTCGCTGACCTGCGGGCCTTTGGTACCTACGAACCCTGGCAAAAAGCCGGCAGACAATGGGCCACCGAGTTCGAAATAGAAGAAGACTGCCCAACTTGCCGCAAACACACCGTACGCATTTAGACACATTGTGCGCTAAGATTATTGTAGCCCTATGCAGCATATGCTAGGGTAGGCGCATTATGACAAAAAGACCAAATGACACCACATATACCAACGTCCTGCTAGAGGATATCAACAGTAGATTCGATGTTTTATCGGAAGGTATTGCTGGAATATACCAGGAGGTGGCCAGCATGCACGATACGCTGGCCACCAAAGCAGATCTTGCGAAAGTAAAGACTGAGCTCAAGACCGACATTACACTAGTCCGAACAGATATAAACCTCACCCCCGCAAACCCGACAATCATCTGACCCGCATTAATCTCTACTCAACCTATCTAACCATTCTTGCAAGGATGTAAGATCAGTGCAGGCTGTCGGAGAAAACCCCAAATGGCTAATCCAAAAAGTTGATAATTACTGTGTAGAGTACTATACTTTTAATTCCTACTATAAGATTATGAGAGGACCTGGTACATAAGTTATGCGCGGGAATACGTATCCATTTCGGAAATCAGTTCATGAAATAAGAGCATTGCAAGATTTGATAGAGCCAACGAACTTCGAAAAGCCGCCTGGCTTTACTGAGCTAACCGTACATAATAGTAAAGAGTATAAGCTAGGCAAAACTATTCTTGCTAAAAACAGACTCATAACTCCTGTATTTTTTAAGGAGAACCCTGAAAAAGCGTTAGAAAACACGGAGTTAAAACTGCGGGATCCTGTTATTGGAAATCGATATTGGAATATCAAGGATCATGATTTAGCAGATGCACTCGGTACAGTTATAAAAGGCGTGATACATCTCAATGAAAATAGAATTGTGGAATTCGACAAAGCGTCTCCATATATTAACCACACCAGTGGTGAGCACACCGAAGACTCAGTAGTTGCAATTGTTTTCTCACCAGAATCACGTGGCAACGGCAATGCAATATTTGAGACTATAGTCAATCAAACTAACAGGAATTTAGAGAAGCTAAGTCTACCGTATTCTCTGTAAGTAACCAAGTAATAATAGACACTCAGCACGTGTAGTGCTACCGATGTTGCCTCTTATACAAACACATTTACAGAGTAAGAAATGTTATAATAAGAGGGACATGGGGAAGTATGAGGAAGCGTTAAAGGGGCTTAATAAAGCCCAGGAGCAGGCCGTCACTACCATTGACGGGCCGGTGCTGGTAATTGCCGGGCCTGGGACGGGCAAGACTCAGCTGCTTGGGGTACGTGTCGCCCATATTCTGCAGGAAACTGATACGTTGCCGCAGAATATTCTGTGCCTCACATTCACGGAGAATGGAGCCACGAATATGCGTGAACGCCTGACACGTTTTATTGGTCAGAGTGCTTACAACGTTAATATCAGCACCTACCACGCCTTTGGTGCCGACCTTTTGCAGCGTTTCCCGGAAGCCTTTGCTGCCACGCGCCTGCAATCCCCGGCCGACGAACTGACCAAACGGCAAATACTCCGGGGAATTGTTGAATCTTTGAGCTACGATAACCCCTTAAAGCAACTACGTCATCATCTTGGCGACCTTATCAGCACTATCAGCGAAGTCAAACGTGCACTCCTGGACGCTGCTGGTTTGCGCGCCATTGCTGCCGAAAACACCACCTTTATAACCACAGCTAACCAGGAAGCTCAAAAAGCTTTCGATGGTTTCGTAACCATGCCACGTACCCTCACCAAAGCCTTGCCACCATTCGAACAGTTACTCGATGGTTTACAAAAGCACGTGCCGACTACGCCGGTAAATCCTCAGCTTGGTTCGCTCGCCAGTATCGCTGTCATGAGCCTGGCCCAGGCAATCGAGGAAGCAACCGAAACCGGCAAGACTACATCACTCACCAAATGGAAGAACACCTGGCTCACTAAAGACAGCCAGAACCAGTTTGTTTTTGCTGGAACAGTCGAAACCCGGCGCATCGAAGCACTGGCAAATGTATTTGAGCAATACCAGGAAGCGCTGGCTAGTCACGGCTGGTACGATTTTGATGACATGATCCTCCGTGCCATAGAGGCGCTCGATGAAAACCCGGAATTGCGCTACAGCCTGCAGGAACAATATCTTTATATCCTGCTCGACGAGTTCCAGGACACTAATGCTGCCCAGCTCCGGCTGGTACAGTTATTAAGTGACAACCCCGTACACGAAGGCCGTCCTAACGTTCTAGCCGTGGGTGACGACGACCAGGCAATCTATGCTTTCCAAGGCGCGCAGTATTCCAACATGCTCGACTTCTATAACATGTACCGCGACGTTAAGGTGGTTAATCTGACCGAAAACTACCGCAGTACCCCTGATATCTTACTCACGGCCCGCAACATATCAACCCAAATAGAAGCCCGCCTCGAAAAACACTTCGAAAATATGCGCAAAGAGCTGCAAGCATCTGACCCAAAGCCTCCCAAAGAGGCAACCTTGGAACGCCGTGAGTTTTTGAGCGATGTCGCTCAGTACGACTGGATCGCACAGGAAATCAAAAAGCTTATCGACAAAGGCACCAACCCAAGCGAGATCGCCGTACTTGGCCCCAAGCACCGCCAACTCCAACCTTTAGTGCCCTATCTTGCCGCCCTGGAAGTGCCCATGCGTTACGAAAAGCGTGAGAATATTCTTGAAGCACCGGTTGTGCGCCAACTGGTTACCATGAGCAAACTGGTGCTGGCTCTGAACAACCACAACGACGGAACGGCAAACGCTCTCTGGCCGGAAGTATTGAGCTTCGATTTCTGGAATATACCGGTAAGCGAATTGTGGCAACTTTCCTGGCGTATACAGGACGCACCACGCGGGGACAAACTGACTTGGAGCAAAGCTCTTTTGGCTTCAGAAAAATCATACTTCCAGACTCCAATACTCCTTATATTAAGTTTGGCTGGACGGGTAGACACCGAAACCTGCGAGCAAATGCTCGACTATCTGATAGGCACCGACGCAATCCCCATTAAACCTGAAGCACCTTCTGAACCGGACGACACCGTTCGCTCACCACTACGCAATTTTTACATGGGCGATGCAGTACAACATATTAATCCGGAATTATTCTACGACACCATATCCCATCTGACAGTACTCCGTGCTAAACTGCGCGATTACGAAGCCAACCAGACAGAAAACCTCACACTGCGTGGTCTTATCAGCTTCATTGAAATGTACGAAGAAGCCGAAGAACGCATGCTCAATACAAGCCCCTACAACCAGCAAGCAGACGCAGTGCAGCTAATGACCGTTTTTAAGGCTAAGGGTCTGGAATTTGAACATGTCTTTTTGCCCAGCTGCCAGGATGATGTATGGGGCTCCAGCTCCCGTGGCAACAGCAACAAGCTCACACTACCCACAAATTTGGCACCTATCCGTCATGCTGGTGCAACTGACGACGAGCGCCTGCGTATTCTGTTCGTGGCCATAACCCGTGCTAAGCTTAGTTTGCATCTGACAAGCTTTGCTCGCACATACACCGGCAAAAACACCAAACACCTCAAATATCTGGACGAAGAAGAGCAGGCGGATGGTACGTTTAAAGCCCTTGTATTGCCTGAGCATGCCCAGGCAATAGTTGCAAGTGACCACAGCGCTCCAACCCTCGATTCACTGGAGCTCAACTGGCGGCAGCGGCACATCAGTGCCCGGTCTGCAACGGAATTAAGCGGATTGCTCAGCCAACGCCTGCAAAACTACCAGCTCAGCCCCACCCATCTGACCTGTTTTATAGACCTGGAATACGGCGGCCCGGATCAGTTCTTCTTTAACATTCTGCTACGTTTCCCCACAGCACCTACTGTCCATGGCAAATTCGGTGATGCTATTCATGAGACCATGGAATGGGTCCAACACAAAGTAACAAAGCAGGGCAGCGTGCCGCCTACCAATGAAGTCATCCAATACTTCACAACCATCATGCGTAAGAGCCGTCTCACCGAAGCTCAAACAACCTTAGAAATAGAGCGCGGTGATACAGCCCTGTCCAGATACCTGGCCGAACGTGGCCACATATTCAAGCCCACCGACAAAGCCGAACATAACTTCAGGAATGAAGGGGTATTTGTCGGTGACGTCCATATGTCGGGCAAAACCGACCGCCTGGAGATAGACCACAAAGCCAGAACCATCACCGTCGTAGATTACAAAACAGGCGCTACCTATAACACCTGGAAAAGCGCGACCAAATTGCATAAGTACCAATTGCAGCTCTATTGCTACAAACTGCTTATCGAAGGCTCGCATACCTACAAAGATTACAAAGTAACCAAAGGCCGCATTGAATTTATCGAACCGGACGGTGAAGGCCGCATCAACAATCTTGAACTAGCCTTCAAAGATGATGAACTAGCCCGCACCCGAAAACTCCTCCAAGCCATGTGGCAACGCGTGCAAGCCCTTGATTTCCCAGATGTAAACACCTACGACAAAACGCTTACCGGCATCAAACAGTTCGAAACTGATATTATTAACTAAGCCAGAACATATTTCTTACTTTTGCGAGGTACGTCCTTGCAACCTCTTGCAACCTCGACCTCATCGGTTAACTATGTCCATTCTTTCTTTGTTAGCACCACTGATTTCTCGGAATAATCAAACTTCACCGAAAAGTAATCGAAAAAGCCTTTTTGGCCGACAATACCATAACCACGATCACTAATACTTTTCGAAAAACCTACCTTTGTCCGATAAGAGCACCCGTGTATTTTTAATGTAACAGTGTGCATATAACCGTACTCTTTTTTGCCCGTTACACCACTAAAGCTAAACTTACCGCCTGACTCCAGGTTTTTAATACCTATAGCTTCTGCTATTTCTGCATCAAACATGCAGTGGTCAGCTCCAGAATCTACTAATACTTCGTAGGATATACTATTATCTTTAAATTCTATTTCAACAGGTACTATAGGACGGTAACGCTACCGTCTATATTTTTGTACTTAAATCTAATAACATTATCTGGAGTTGCCAATGTATGTTAAGTTTTCCTTAGGTATTTTTGTGAATATTGGTTTTTCATAACCACTATTCGCCGCCTTGCTTTTTACTTCATGCAACTTCGGACCAGAAGCAATGACAGTAATTTCGTCACTCTTAAGAGCAACCCACATACCTTTATAATCTTTATATAGTTTCTTCCAATTTGTTGACATGATGTTCCCCCAAGTTAACCTTTTTTACCCATCAATGCAAGATTAATCATTGTAAGCATACCAGCATAAGCATTAAGTTCGCCGCAATATAAGTCACTTTGCAGCATGTTGCGGCACGCAATAGGTTAATATAACGCATGTCAAACAGTGCGTCATATCAGGCATCAAACAATTCGAAACCGACCTCATCGGTTGAAAACTTGTGCTACTTACATATTGAATCGTTACGGAGCTGCTGCTCTAGTTTTCCTACCATCTTCTCATTAACAGGTTGTATGAGTGCAAAATAAGGGTCTTTGGCAAGTTCAGTTCCTGTCAGGAATTTAATCGCCTTAGCAATTATTTCAGGAGTTACCATTCCCGCAACACTTATACCGATAAGTCGTCCATCTTCAAAGTACACTCCGCTGCCGCTTGACCCGCCGCGTCCAAAAATATCATACGCCGCACCGTAGCTCTTCATTCCTACTGCAACCAGGAATGTGCCATCCGGCATCGGGGATACAATAATTCCTCCATAGATTGCCGGTCTGTCAAGACCCTGCTGTATTTCTTCTGGAGTCAGAAGAAGTTTATATGGTGTGCGCACGCTATTATTTGCAGTCGGCTGGTAGTTCATAATAAATACCGGCTGCCCGACTATTAGCGGCTCGTTATTAATTGTTACGGTCTCAAATGACTGTTTGGAGTGAACATTCTTATCCGCTGTTCTTCTAATAAGGGCGATGTCAGGTACTCGAAAATCATGAAGTTTAAACGATCCAGCAGCAGCGTCAACTGGGTGCATATCACCTAATCCAGATTCCGTAATGGTAGAACCATCAGCCTGTATTGTCGTAATGGAGGTGTGAGCATTGGACGCATATACACTCAGATTTTCGCAGTCTTCAGCACCATCTTCAGGAGTATTGTCTCCCTTTAACAATAGATGTCCGGCTAGTAAATAGAATTTTTCAGCAATTTGTACACCCGATACCGAATCTTTGTAAGTTACACCTGCTGCCAGTCGCGTTTCCAGCGATGGGTGTAAACTGACTTTCACTGCATTCTGCTCATGGGCCTTCACAGCTGGCGGTAGTTCGTCCGGTAGGCCAGTAGATACAACAGGTATATCTTTCCATACCGCTGGCGTTGGGACAGGTTTAATGTCAGGTGTTAGAGCAACAGGTGTCGATTCCAACTGCTGGTAGGCAGCACTCTCCAGGGAGGTACTGCTCAATAAGCTCACACTTAGGGCAAGTGCCAGTACTTCTTTTTTCATTAACGCTATTTATTAAAACATTTTTGTATATCATAGCCTACCCTCGACGAAGACGAATCAAAACAATGGTGTAGTCTGGACTACCGCTGACCCTGATGCTTTTTAGTAAACACGTGGGATATGTCGGTCGGAGTAGTATGCTAATACTCAGATATTCTAATAGCTTGGGGATGTTCATGACTATTGAGCCAAACAAACCATTACCGCGGGGCGTAGCAACAGACGACATATTGTCTACCAGTACATAGAGCTATCAAGCAGTACTTTTAGGGAGCAGGGAAGCCAGACTTTTCATTTAACGCAGTCTTGGTGCGGCGATCCATTTTGCCATGGGTGTCTTCCATCATCTCGCGTCCTTCGCGGACAGCCTCGCCTGCGGTGTCTTTGACGTCATCCAACTTGGACTTTACGATGTCCTTCTTTTCTTCCATCTTCTGACGAGCTTTGTCACGCGCCTCTGCCAGCTTATTCCTTATCTGCTGGCGGGTTTCCTCGCCATTACGGGGAGCCAGCAATAAGCCCGCAGCCACCCCGGCTCCAATACCAGCCAGGAAAGTCAATGCGGCAGTTGCCGAACCTGTGTTTGAAGTCTGAGTCATAGTTTCCTCCTACATTTTCATTAGTACTTTATCTACACACTTCCTATGATAAAAGACTGAACTGTCCCTCGCTGTAAGAAACTATACTGCGATCACGGTTTAATTTACGCATCAACTGTTCGACTATCTATAAGAATTATTACAGCCAGTAAATGCTAATGGCTTTTAAATGTACTGGTCACACACGCACGACAATCCATATCAACGTAGTCAAGGAGAAATCAGATCATCAGAGTAGAATTATCAATTTCAGAACATCAATATTAGAAGACAATTAGCTCAACTTATAGCTGAGGTTGTAAGCTGTAAGTTGAGAGGACAAGACTATTGACTAGTTATTACCGCAATGCCACACAAAGTTTTTGCCAAAAAAGCAGGAGGGTTTAAAGGGTACCTGGGAGTATTGACGGGTAGTTCTTTTTTGCGTCAAAATGCTGTTCTGTTTATCGGTTCCGCACTGGTTGGCGTCTGCAACTACCTGTATTATCCAATACTGGCACGCTTGCTGGAGCCTGCACCATATGGTGAAGTACAGGCTTTGGCAGCGTTGTTCACCCAGCTTTCCCTTTTTCTGGTGGTTTTAGGCCAGGTGACGGTTAATATAGTCACCAACTATACCGACGAGGAAAAGAAGCAGAAAGTACTGTTTGAACTCGAAAAGTTCGCGTTTATCCTCAGTATCGGCCTGCTGATTGTCTTGGGATTGTTCAGTTGGAAACTTAAAGCCTTTTTCCAGTTTGAATCTGTTGTACCTTTTATCTTACTGCTTGTAGCTATAGTCGCAAGCGTGCCCGTAGCGTTCCGTAGTGCATATTTGAGGGCACATAAACGTTTTGTAAGCGCATCAATTGCCCAACTCATTGGTGCGGTGGGTAAGGTTATTCTGTCTGCCGCCTTAGTGATAGTGGGCTATAAGAGTGCAGGTGCCATGGGAGGAATAGTATTGTCTCAAGTGCTCGTATTCGGTTATACCATCCATAAGGCTCGGCAGCTTGGTTTCTTTCGCCCTAAGGAAAGCACCTACTTCAGCTGGCCGTCGCTGCGCATAATACTCCCTGAACTTAAGTACGCGCTGCTGGTACTGGCAGCGTCACTGGCAATCACCCTTATTTCCACCATTGACGTCTTTGTAGTCAAGCACTACTTTGACCCGCATACCGCAGGTGAATATGCCGGCATCTCTACTGTCGCAAAGGTCATATTCTTCCTTACCGCTTCGATCACCCAGGTGATGCTTCCTTCGGTCCGGCTCAACCAGCCCAAACATACAAACCGTATGTATCTGCTGAAATCGTTGGGGCTGATCCTGGTTATAGGCGGCGGCGCAACGGTTATATTCACGTTATTCTCACGAACAATCGTGTCTGCACTAATGGGCTCAAGCTATCTGACATATGTTGAGCTTCTGCCCGCCCTGAGTCTGGTTATGTTTTTGATGTCGGTGATCAACCTGCTTATTGCCTACTACCTGGCTCTGCGAAACTATCACATAGGCGTCATTGTTGTTCTAGGCACTGCTTTCATAGCCTGGCTCATGTTTATACGACATACTAGCCTTACTGACGTGGTAAGCAACATGATGTATGGCAGCATAGCTATATTATGTCTGTTCCTCGTCTGGTGGGCAGCTAATCTAACAATGACAAGGAAGGATGGACAACATGTCTGAGAAGAAACTCGTTTCGATAATCATTCCGGTCCATAATGAGGCCCTGAATATCGCACCTCTCCACGAAGAACTGACCAAAACCCTACGCAAATTAGCCTACGACTTTGAGATTGTATATGTGGACGATGGCAGCACAGACGATTCATCCAAAATATTGTATGAACTGACGGCCAAAAACATCAATATCCATGTTATCCAGTTCTCCCGCAATTTTGGCAAAGAAGCAGCAGTCAGTGCCGGTTTGCACGCTGCTAAAGGTGATGCAGCCATTATTATAGATGCCGACATGCAAATGCCCCCAAGTTTAATGAAGGAATTCATTGCACGTTGGGAGCAGGGCGCCGAAGTAGTAGTGGGTGTCTTCAGTGCACGCAGCATGCAACTAGCCAGGCGGGTAGGGGCCAAAATCTTCTACAGCATTATGCAGACTATCGGGCATACCAAAATTACTCCGCATGCAACTGACTACCGTCTGCTTGACCGGCAGGTAATAGATACATTCAACGACTTTACGGAACGGAACCGCATTACGCGTGGGCTCATTGACTGGCTCGGCTTTGAACGTGATTATGTATACTTCGAGCAAGCACCACGCCTGCATGGTAAACCGAGTTACAAGTTTTCTGACTTAATCGCACTTGCCGTCAACAGCCTTACGGCTTACAGTTTGGTTCCGCTCAGAATGGCAGGATATTTAGGTGTGTTCATTCTTACAGTAACCATACCGCTAGGGATACTCCTATATATCGAGAGATTTATTATGCATGATCCCTTTGGTTGGGGAGTGAGCGGTACTTTTTTTCTGGCTGTCTTGATTCTGGCTTTAGTAGGGCTGATATTGGCGTGCCTGGGACTCATATCAATATATATCGCACACATCCATACCGAAGTTATTGACCGGCCACTCTATGTCGTACGGCGCAAGCCCAAAGCAAAGGACTTGAGTACCGCTGATAGCACAGCAGAAGAAAAGATATTAGAAAAAGAGCTTGATATCAGTGAGGGTGCACTGGAGGGATGAACATACTCTGGATAACCTGGAAAGACATGGGCCACCCCGAAGCCGGTGGAGCTGAGGTTGTCTGTAGTGAACTATGCAAAAGGCTTCTGGCCGATGGCCATTCAGTTACGCTTCTAACCTCCGGCTATCCAAACGCTACACCCGATGGGCATGTCCCAGGGGTAAAAATAATCCGGGCAGGAAGCAGTCGCTACCTACATCCATCCCACGCTTTGTTCTATTACATACGTAACCTTCGCAACAAATACGACATACTCATAGAGGAAGTACAGGGTGGTGCACCGTACTTCAGTACTCTCTTTGAGCGCAAAGCGCGCCGATTTCTGCTTTACCACCAGCTTGGCCGCAAAAACTGGCTCTATGAAATCAAGGCACCCTTTAGTTACCTCGGCTATTATGTGCTCGTTCCGCTGGCTACGCGTATTATCGGCTTAAGCAAAGTACCGGTCATTACCGTGTCCGAGAGCACACGTCAGGAACTGGCAAAACACGGCCTACGCACACAACGAACCAGCATCATCTCCGAAGGCATACAACTCCAACCCCTCACAAATCTCACAGAAGTGAAGAAATACAGCGACCCAACCATCCTCAGCCACGGCAGCATGCGTGTAATGAAACGCACTATCGACCAGATAAAAGCATTTGAACTGGCAAAAAAGCAAATACCAAACCTCAAGATGAAGATTTCAGGCAGCTCGAATAGCCAATATGGCAAAAAAGTACTCGCCTATATTAAAACCTCACCTTACTCCAAAGATATAGAATACGTTGGCCGCACGACTGACGAACAAAAGATCGAACTTATGCAGCGCTGCCACGCCATTGTTGTTACCTCAGTCGAAGAAGGGTGGGGTCTGATTGTCACCGAAGCTAACAGCCAAGGCACGCCAGCCGTTGTGTATGACGTTGACGGCTTGCGGGATAGTGTCCAGAACACCACTACAGGTATTACGACAGCTCCCAATCCTACTGCACTGGCAGACGGCCTTCTATCCCTTCTAGAATCGCCACGTTTGTATGAAACAATCCGAAAAAACGCGTGGCAATGGAGTAAACAGTTTACCTTCCAGCAAAGTTATATTGACCTTCAAAAAGTCTGGGGTCTACAATGAAAACCCCACTCGTATCAATCATCGTAACCACCCGTAATAATGCAGAAACAATATCTGCCTGTCTGGACTCAATTACAAAGCAGTCCTATAAGAATATAGGGCTACTTGTAATAGACAACTCCTCAACCGATAGCACTAAAGATATTGCTTTCGAATACACTAAGAACGTTTTTGACAAAGGTCCGGAACGCTCCGCTCAACGCAATTTTGGGGTTAAAAAAGCAAAGGGTGAATATGTACTTATTATTGATTCTGATATGGAATTAACCCAAGACGTTGTCAAAGCCTGTGTAGAAAAATCACAAAGTGACTCCGAGGCTCAGGCCATTATTATCCCTGAGGAATCGTTCGGTACAGGTTTCTGGGCCCAATGTAAGCGTCTAGAGAGATCGTTTTACGTGGGAGTGGACGGCATTGAAGCTCCTCGATTTTTCGAGAAAAAACTTTATCAAAGAATAGGTGGTTATAATGAAACAATGACTGGTGGTGAAGACTGGGAGCTTTCGGAGCGCATAGCTCAGTATACTAATATTATTCGAATTGGTGAGTTCATTATGCATAATGAGGGTCGTTTCAGTCTTAGGGCTGCACTAAAAAAGAAGGCCTACTACACTAACGGATTCACGCAATATTATTATGTGAACCGTAATCCGCGTAGCGTCGGCACAAAATCTATCGGCAATATACTCAAATACTACAAGATATACTTTTCACATCCTTTGCGACTCTTCAAAAACCCGCTGTATGGAATAGGTATGTTATTTATGAAGACCCTTGAATTTGGAGTTGCTGGCATTGGCTTATTGAGGAGTAGGGGATTTTAAATGTCAACTACAATACCCCTAGCAAGAACGTGGAAAATGAACATAAATGCCCACTATACCGGAGTCAAATCATGAGGATCATGCAGCTAACTCTAAACTACAGCCCTAATGTAGGAGGGCTCGAAACGCACTTAAGTGATTTGGTAAGGTACCTTGTCGGGCATAAATACCAAGTTACCGTGCTTACCTATCGTCCATTAACCACAAAGGTTAGTTGGAGATTATATGAGCGAAAAGCTAATTTAGTAATCTTCAGGCTGCCTTGGATAGCGGGTTTGTTCTATAAATTGGTGAAACATCCAATTTTTGAATTTATATATCTAGCCCCCTTATTAACGATTGCTACTCCATTCTTCTTAGTAGCTTCCAGGATTAGAGTAATTCATGCACATGGCCTCGTTGCAGGATTTGCTGCCTGCCTATGGACAAGATTATTTCGCAGAGAGCTGATAGTATCGACCCATTGCGTTTATGGGTTCGATGGAACTTCGCTCTTCTCTAGGTTTGCACGGTTCATCTTTAACAGTTGCGACGAAGTATTATGCCTTTCTGCTCAGTCTAAGGAAGAGGTTGTCCAACTAGGAGTTGATCCTGCAAAGGTCCATTGCTTCACAAACTGGGTGAATACCGAAACTTTCCGTCCGGTAGCTCAAAAAGATAATATACTATTTAGTAAGGATGCAAAACTGAAAGTCATATTTGTTGGCAGATTGATACAAGAGAAAGGTGTTAATGAGCTTCTCGATGCCATCCCATATTTTGTAAGTGATAAGATTGAGCTCGCAATAATTGGTAGCGGCCCCTTACGAGATAAAGTAATTGAGGTGGCGAAAGTATATCCGCAGCTTAAGTTTATAGATGGGATAGACAACAGTGAACTCCCGCGCTACTACTCAGCCGCCGACTTATCCATTGTTCCATCGGTTCACGAGGAGGGATTCGGGAGAGTCATTGTAGAATCACTCGCTTGTGGCGTACCGGTCGTTGCATCTCGCAGAGGCGCCATACCAGATATCCTGAATGAAGAGATAGGCATATTTACCGATACAGCTCCTATGGCAATCGCACAGACACTTAATAAACTTATTGGAAAACAGAAGAGAACTAAAGCTATGGGTAAGGCAGCACGCCAGTTCGCCATCGCTCACTATGGCGATAAACTTGCAGAGAATATTATCTGTTATTACAAGGATCGATGAGATGCGGGCAGACTTGACTTCAACCAATAACCAAACTTCAAAGAGAAAGGTAAATCATTCACCGGCTGGCCGGAATATCCGTTTAGTATTTTTTTCTTTCGGCATCTTAGAACAGGCGGGCGGATTCGAGCATTACCTCACTTCTACAGCCAGGGGCTTAAGTGAACGCTACAAAGATCTAGATATTACTATTGTTACCATGGATCCAAAAATAGTAGAGAAGCTGCAACACTTATTCAGTTTGTATTTCTTTAGAAAGCACGACCCCAAAGCAATATACAAAGAACCATACGAGGCAGTGAGGAAGAAGCTGGGGCCAGTTAAATACGTGAGAGCCTCGTCACTCAAAGGACTCACACAGCTCTTGCAGGATGGCGATTTAATATATTCTAAGAATGAGGTCTTAGAATTGGTAATGTTGAAGTGTATAGGATTCAAGAAGCTACCACCCGTTATCATAGGAGTGCATACTCCTATCTTTTATCCAAATACCCCTTCGCTTAGTTCCAGGCTACATAACCTAGTATATACAGGCCCAATTTATCGCAAACTTATCAAGCATCTAAATAGCATTCAGGTCCATAATAAAGATGACTTGGAGCTGGTGCGCACCAAGCTTGGTTTTGCGAATACCAAGATCGTAAAGCAGCCCTTCGAGATACCGGAGCTCAAAGATACTGCACCTCACCCCGGCAAACTCAGACTCCTATTCGTGGGAAGATTGACGGAAGCCAAAGGCATAGACCTGTTGATAAAGACTATTAAGAAGTTAGACGATACTAACCCAAATACATTCATAATCAAGATTGCTGGCGCTGGTGATATGACAACAGTTAATGAGATTAAGCAGCTTGCGCAACACGTTAAAGCTGTAGAGTATCTCGGCCACATCCAGAATGAAAAAATATTCGACCTATATAAGTGGACCGACGTTACGCTTATTACTTCTAAGTATGAAACTCTCAACAAAGTGGCGATCGAGACAGCTGCAGCCGGCAAGATAGCCATAAGCACTGACATTCCTGGGCCGCGCGAGGTAATCCAAAATGACATCACTGGTTTCCTTTTGCCACCAGAGCCCGAGGCTTTCGTACAATGCATAGCCCAACTCGTCAAGTTAAAAGAAGAGGATGTTACTGCCTCAAAAAAGATGGGCCGAGCAGCCTATCAATACGTTAAAAGTAAGTTCAACGCAGAGGACGCTTATCACGGCATCCACGAAGAAGTTGTAAAAACAGCAGGAGTACATTAAGTGCTGCAAAAGATTTACGGCATCTTGAGAAAACTACCTCCGCTCAGTATTCCGCTCGTCGCGGCAGTCGTGGTGTATAACTCATGGTTCTTAAACCTGGGCGTACGTACTGCCGGCGACTGGGGGTTCTTATTAAAGAGTACTGCTGACACGCTCAGACGTTTCTACTTCACTACCTGGTTATCAGATAATCAGTTCGGACGAGTACTTATCGACGCCGGACAGGCACCAACCTACGCTCTATATGGCTGGCTATCTTACAATCTGAATACTAGCTATGCACTCAACGAAAGATTGGTTCATATGTGGCCGGCAGTAATTGTGGCCATTGTGGGATCCTACCTTCTAGTCAAGTATATCTTTAATGATAAGGCTACGGCTATCCTCGGTGTGGTAGTATATTCAGCCAACACCTACTACCTGGCACTCCTCACCGGCCACCTCACGCTTGCAGTAGCATACGCTTTCGCACCCCTGGTTATACTTTTCTACTTGAAGGCATTAAACATGCAAAAGACGAGAGACGTAATACTATGTGCCCTGCTATTTGCTGTATGCGGTGCTTACGAACCGCGTTCTGCATATATTCTCACGTTGATACTTATTCTGTTAGCTGCCTTTCACTTCTTCTTATTATTCCTACCTAAACATCATTTGACGCTTCGTACCCTGGTTAGAATGAGTTGGATATACGGCGGCCCCCTGATGATTTTCGGGCTGCTTAATGCATATTGGGTACTGGGCCTGGCTTTCGCTGGAGGGGGCACCAATACCGCCATCTCTTCGTCACTATTCGGAAATGAATTCTTCAACACCTCAGAGGCTTTAACATTATTTCATCCGTTTTGGAGTGGCGGACAAATTAGACCTTTTGTGGTGCATCCTATTCCAGTCTACTTTTGGCTTATACCCCTCGTAGCAATAAGTGGCTTTATCGTCAATAACCGGAATAGAACACTACTTTTCTTTGCCTTACTTGGTGTTATCGGCATCTTGCTTGCAAAACAGTCTGACGAACCCCTCGCTTCACTTTATCATTGGTTGTTCGTAACCGTTCCTGGCTTCAATGCTTTTAGAGAAGCCAGTAAATTCTACCTATTAACGGCTCTGTCTTACGCCGTCCTGATTCCGGGGATGTATTGGTACGCGAAGAAATATTATCCCAAGAGAGTAGCTCTCATACTTTTCATAGGTATTTGTTTGCTATTCTTGCCCAACCTTAAACCCATGATCACTAACGAGATTGGTGCTACCTTTAGCTCTCGATCCATGCCCAAAGAGTACGTTACTCTGAATCACTTCTTGGATAGCCCAGACTACAGCCGAGTATTGTGGGTGCCAGAAAAACCACGTTGGGCATTAGCTAACGCCAAACATCCCCCCGTGACACCTGTTAAGCTACTCGGAGAGTCTTGGAAGAGCCTCGCAACAAGCCATAAATCTAACACTAACGGTACCGTTGTCGATGAAGTTACCGACTTACTCCAGCAAGAATATATGCCGCTACTGCTTTCTAACGCAGGCATCAAGTACGTAATAGTACCAATGCGTGACCTTCAGAACTCAGATAACTTCTTTAGGAATTACGGTGATGACCCTACGATCTTCAGCCAAGCATTATCGAAAGTAGATTATTTGAAAGAAGCGGAGCTACATATAGAAGGCTTCAAAATATACGAAACAGTCCAGCCAGAAAAACCATACTTCTCAAGTCTTTCTAGTCTTTACTCAATTAACGATGCCCGTGACCTACCAGCAATACATAAATTTTGGACCCGGTCAGTGAAGCCCCAAAAAGACTTTAATTTCGTTGTGGGCAATGAGAACGCGAATTTTACGACTGATATCAGAGACCTCTTCGGACAGTACGGCGCAGCCGACATTCATGGAGGAGAAATCCCCCTCCTTAAGGCTGATATCAAGAAGACAGGAAATGCCTATTATTTTGACCAGAACTATGGCGAGGCTTTCTACAAAGCCTCGCGCGACAGGCTTACCTTTGGCTTCAATAGCTTGATTGTGCCAGGGGCAAACAGTTCTAAGTATAAAGCTTCAGAGGTAACCGTACCGCTTTCAAAGGATCAAGAATACATATTAGAGAATCATGAGGATATCTCTCCGGTCGACAGAACCTCCGAGACTGTATATATGGGATCCCCCCGAAACGATACCACGCTATACGCAGTCACACCTCACAACTTAGTGCCGCATCCTACAATTAAGGACAGTCTCTGGCAAAAAGAAGTTGAGAATTGTGTACCATATGGGACATCCGTTCCACGAATTAGTATGAACAGTGAGATAGATACCAGGCTACATAAGCCGGTACTAACTCTCTTCGCTAAAGATCATGCAGCCTGCACTGGTCCACCTTCCATTGCCGTCAAAAGCGGCACACACCTGCTGAGCTTTCAATATAGAGGTGTTGGAGCCCAGATTCTGAGTTATAAGCTGGTATACAACACATCTGACAAAAATAAAAATCTCACCAAAGATATAGCCATCACGGACAATGGTTGGCATACGTATTCTTCCCTCATACAAGTGCCATCCGATGCTACACAACTGGAGATTCAGCTTCTCGGAAGACCTTCTAACCAGAGCAAGACTACCGCAAGTACCCGTTATACAGGCCTCAGTCTCTTGCGTTTAGACAAGGTAACTAATTTCAAGACAGCAACGGGAGATATACAAAAAACCGAGATCAAGACTACCGACTTACAGCAATACAAGCATAAAGGCTATGTCTACCATAATCTTATTCCCAACGGTTCTTTTGAAACAGGTCTATGGAAAAAGCAAGTGGGTGACTGCAATGCTTATGATGACAACCCGGCGTTAAAAATGTCACTCAGTCATAATGCCTCAGATGGGCACAATGCTTTGCGCCTTGAAGCTAAAAGACATATTGCTTGCACGAATGTTAAAAACATAAAAGTTCAGGGTGGCGCATCTTATTTATTGCAGTTCGACTATCAGAGTCCTAATGCAAAGAACGCGGCCTACACTGTTACACTTGGTGGCAAGAATACCGCCCAAGTAGAGCAGAATGTACCGATTCTGGATACTAAGTGGCACACTTATAAAAGAATTATAACCATGCCGCCTGGCACGGATCATTTGAGCTTAGCTGTAGCTGCTTATAGCAGCGACGAGAATCAAACTAGCTACCTGATTAACAATTACGATAACTTTATACTGCAACAGGTCCCTGATATTAGTAACAGGTTCTATTCTGTCACCACCCCCAACGTTCAACTCGACAATCCTAAGACCATCAAATACCAAACGGTCAGTAACACTCTCAAGAAGGTTACTATTACTGGGGCAAATAAGCCGTTTATATTACTCATGAGTGAGCAGCACCATCCAAGCTGGCAATTACTTTTCGACGGCAAAGTAGACGAGAGGCTAGGTCATGATATGCCTTGGAGCAAGCGATCCTCTCTACCGAGTAGTTACCACCTTAAAGTAAATGGTTTCGAGAATGCCTGGTACCTCCAACCTAAGGAGATATGCCAAGCGCATAGGAATATTTGTACGCATAATGCCGACGGTACATATACTATGCAACTCATAGTACAATTTGGTGCCCAACGTTGGTTCAATCTTGGTTTGCTTATAACTATTGGTACAATCATTGGCTGCATCCTAGTACTGATATCTTTATCGGCTAAACGTAAAGTATTGGATCTGGGGAGGTACCATGACACGAGCAAACGAAACAAATAAACCAGTACTCTTACTTGGTGCATATGGTCGAGGTAATGCCGGCGATGATGTCTTTCTGTATAGTGCCGTATCTTTGTTCAAGGATCGAATCATATACATAAATTCTACCGATAACTCAATGTTGCCGCCGATCCTAAGAGACAAGCTGGAAACTATATCAACCGTTAGCCTTTTTGATATCTTTAAAAAGCTGAGGGTGTATTGGGATATTAAGGAAGTAGTGTATTGGGGCGGGGATCTGTGGGTGGAGCTCCTCTATGGTACTAGGAGACCGAGGCAGATGCTCTATAAAATGGTACTACTCAATATATTACTGCGGTTGAGCGGTAAAAAGGTCCATTACATTGGCTGTGGCATAGGTGACCTACACGGCTTCTCATTATGGCTAGCTCGACTATCTGCCCGTATGGCAAGTAAGATTGTCACTAGAGAACAGCGCACTGCCAGAGTCTTAGGGTTACACAATATCAGGGTATTACCCGATCTCGCGATTAATTCGCCTTACAATACTGCAAGATTACACACAGTCGATAAGCCATTTATACTCACAATCTCTATCCTGCAGGATATACCACTTCCTCACAAGAACTTTCCAAAACTCATATCTCAATTGGCGCGCTTCCTGGATACATTGCCAAAACGAAAGTTTAAAATTGTACTCCTCTCCATGCACATCGATCCAGCCGAACCGTATGACGACTTACGTGCATCACAACAACTCAAGCAGCTTGTTAAGAAACATGATGTTGAGCTTTTTGCCCCTAGAGACCTTGAATCAATAACACGGCAATTGGGTAACAGCCATCTCATCATTGGTGGTCGACTACATGCCAATATCTTGGGCATCTTGAACTCCACACCTACTATTGGCATCGCCTATCGCCCAAAGGTTAGATCCTTCTTTGAGGATAATCATTTGGAAAGCTACTGCTTAGACCTCGACCATTTGAGTGAGTTGCCCCGCTTATTCCAAAAAGTATACGATGACTACGACGAGGTTTCTCGAATCTTTTATCAAGTAAGCCGAGACAATCTCATGAAAAGAAAGGAATATACTGAGTTGATTAAAAATCTTTGAGAAAATATTCCTATGAAGAACGCCAAAAAAAATATTACGCATTCGGCTGTAGCCGTACTTCGCAGCAATCGCTTTTGCTACGTAGTCTACGCCAGCTTGACGTTGCTCATTCTATCTCCATTACTCAAGCCTGGCTATATATTGACAGTCGATATGGTGTTTGCTCCTACCATTCCTGTACCTGAGACGACAGATAGCAGCTTCCCACTCTACTTACTCCTACATTATATTAACTACGCTATCCCGTCATGGGTGATCCAAAAGCTGCTATTATTCCTAGTGTTTTTTTGCGCTGGTCTTGGGGCGCATAAACTAATGGAATATTTCACGTCTAGACAAAACTCCAAGGTGGCAGGGCAGTGGCCTTACTATTTTTTCGGTGCCTTGTATATGTGGAACTCATTGGTCTACACACGTTTTATGGCAGGACAATATATCCTACTACTGGGTTATGCATTACTGCCGTTCCTAATAAGGTCAGCCTGGATGTTTTTTAATAATCCCACTCTTAAAAATGCTGCGAAGCTTACATTCATTACTCTGCTTATAAGCATTGTATCGTTACATACACTGGGGTTAGCACTGATACTACTTGGCTGTGTCGGAGCCGTATGCGGCTGGCAGCATCGCCACGAGAAACAATGGTGGCAGACAATCGTAAAGTACAGTAGCCTAATCACACTATTGCTGCTTGCGGCTAGTAGCTATTGGTTACTGCCGCTATTAAGTGGTCACGGCAGGACGGCCGATATCATATCAGGCTTTACGGCAACGGATCAGCAAGCGTTTAATACAGTTCCTGGTGAACTAGGATTAGTGGGCAATGTTCTGGCTTTGCAGGGCTTCTGGGGAGATGCTCAGAATCTTTATTTATTACCGGAAGATGTGTTTGCTTGGTGGTGGGTGCCTTTATGTGCCTTGTGGCTACTGGTTGTGAGTGGCATGGTGTGGAGCTGGAAGCATCAACGGCAGGTAGCAGTACTGTTTGGCTCTGTTGGGTTTATTGGCCTCGTGCTGGCTATTGGCGGGGCAGGTACTATATTTGCGCCACTCAATAATTGGCTGTTCGAGCATGTGCCATTTTTTGCGGGATACCGGGAACCGCAGAAGTTTGCAGCCCTCATAGTCTTGGCATATGCGTACTTTGGCGGAGTAGGGGTATATTGGCTGGGCGAACGGCTGCGCAACACCAAGTTCAGCAGCCTTGTTTGGGCAGCATTGTTAGTACCCATACTATGCACACCTTTGCTTCTATGGGGTGGGGCAGGGCAGCTCAAAGCAAGTGACTATCCGGCAGATTGGTATACGGTCAATAAACTGCTTGTTGCAGAGGATATTGGCAACTCTAAAGTACTGTTCTTACCGTGGCACTTATACATGCCATATAGCTTTAGCAGCGGTGTTATAGCCAATCCGGCGCCCAGATTTTTTGACGTACCTATAATATCCAGCCAGAACCCTGAGCTGGGAGGGGCACATGGCTACTACATCGACCAAACCGGACGAGCCGTTAACCAGTTAATGTTGCATGACCCTGCACGAAACGATCAGTTAGCCAGGCAACTTGCGGCACTGGATGTACGCTACATCATCTTGGCAAAAGAATTTGACTACAAAAAGTATGAATATTTAAACAGCAAGCCGGGAGTCACTATCCATAAAGACATGAGTAAGCTGATTCTGTATCATATTGAAGAAGGGGTAAGATAATGAAAAGGTTCGGAGGGGCATACGGAAGCAAGGGTCGTTCCAGGAAAAAACTGGACACTTTAAAGATAGCCGGCGCTCTTGTCCTGATAGTTTCGCTCGCAATTACCACTAACAGATATGAAAGTGTTTTTGCAGGCGAAGGTATACTCCTAGCCTTAGGCTTGGTGGCACTTGTAACCCGCTTTCCCAGCATAGAAGTTTTCAAGTTAGCTCTGGCGATGCTTATTTTTATACCAGTTTCCGCAGGATTGCTCCTGGATGACGATACGGCAGACGCATTCGGCGTATATGCGTTTATAACCCTCAGCATCGGGGTAGTATTAGCCCTTATTGAGACAGTGGGGCAAAAGCCGGATTACCTGTATATGGCACCTGGCAGAAAAAAGACTGGTAAGCACTAGCATCAATGTGATATTATAAGAACTTGTGCGTGTGTGAGATTGACAATATTAATGTAAAGTGAGAAAGGAGATTGAGGATGATTAGAGCTCTCCAAGGCACATTACAAAAACTCAATTCACATAAAATAATAACAGCGTTTTTGGTGACAGTTACTATTGTCACGCTGGGCGTCAGTTCGGTGGCAAGTGCCCATTCAAACCGTTACCCTGACTATTTTGATGTTGATAAACCGGGCGATACCGCCGTTTGTGAAGGTGGTAGCTGGGAAAAAAGACACCACAGTCGGTGGAGCTGGCACCACTGGCGCGGGGACAACAATCACCACAACAAGCACAAAAAGTGGGTTCCAAACTGGGAAAAGCTTGGTTTCGAAAGCAAACGGCAATGTATTCGTTTTGTGAGTACCGAAAAGCCAACCAGTAAACAAGAATGTAAGGAAAAATGGTGGCAGCTTGGCTTCGACAGCCGCAAGGACTGTAAGCGCTACTTCAAGCTTAACCCAGGTGGTGGGTATGGCGGATAAGATTCTAAGACTCTAAGTAGTCAGATCTAGTGAAAAACAGGGTGCCTAGCAGGTACCCTGTTTTCTTTTGCGCAGGCAGGTATAATAATCCTGGCATGTATTAAGGTTGAGGTGAAGAATACGTAGATCCAGCTATGTATGATTAAGGAATAATGAATATGTCAACAGGTCCTAATTCAGATAAGAAATTTAAGCCCTTCAGCAAGGATGAGCTTAGAGGTTTTTTGGGATCCGTGATCACTAGAATTATTCCTAACATTTTTGGTACGGTGCAGGAGGCCAAAGAACCGGAAAAAGACAAAAGCATAATCTTTAGCAAGTCCGACCATGTTCCTAAGGCAGCGCCCACTGTCCCTGAACAAACTCCTCGTCGTGATAATCCACCGCCACCGCTAGCAGTTACTCATGAACCAAAACCACCGCTCACGCCTGAACAAAAGAAAGCATTTGATAACCCCCAAATATTCAAACATGGAGGACGTGACCAAGATAATGGTAGCAACCATCTCCCACAGTGAGAATGCATAGGGTAGCTCAAGTTTGCAAACTATCTGTTGCCTAATTTGAACATTGGTGTTATTATGTTAAATTATGAGTTCAAATAACTTAAATCACAACCGCTATTCTAATTCTCCAAACACACAACCTGACGATGTCGGTTCGTTAGCCCTGAAGGGCATAGAACGACAGACACAGGAAGATGAAAATACCCCGGATAAAGGATCCACCAACCCAGGCAGGTCTTATGGAACTATTAATCTGGATAGCATTCTGTCCGCAATTGAACACGGTCGTATGCAAGACCAAGCGTCTAGAGTAGCAGATCAAATCGGGGTTAATGACATACGAGACGGGTTAAGCGGCACAAGAGTCGCGTAATTGCATAAAACTTCTGCTAAGTTAAAGCCCGGTCATTGGACCGGGCTGTTTTTTAAAACTTTGTCTTGAAAAACTACTTTTTCTTAGCCGACTTCTCACTTCTGGCAACAAGCTCGCTGGTAGGTGCAAATAGCAAGCTATACAAGTTGAAACCTATAATTGCACCAAGCACTGGGCCAAGACCGTAGGTACCAAGTACCCATGAGTGCGCGCCAAGTGCAACAGCTGGATTAATCAGACCGCCAGCACCAACGAAGGACACCAGCATTCCGAGTGCGAATGACAAGCCAACCAGGGCAGCCCTCTTACCCAATTCAAGCTTCTGGTACAATGTTGCAGCAAAACCAAGGCTGAACACAAACGCACCTACAGCTTCGGCTACGAGCACGCGGGCAGCAAACTCACCACTGTTGTCCCAGGTTTGGTTCACAAAATAGGTGAAGAGCTGGTAGGCAGCTACACCACCAAGCATCTGTGCGGCTACGTATACTAGAGCGGTAGCGGCCTTAATGCGGCGCACTGAGAACAAACCAAGCGTGATTGCCGGGTTAAAATGGGCACCGGAAACGTTACCAAACACGAGCGTACCCATAGCGAGCGCTAAGCCTGCGGTCGTTGCTATGAAATAGGGGATGGCAAGGCTGGATTTACTTATTGACAGCACGGCAAGTACAAGAAGTGCCGTACCCAAAAACTCCGCCAAGACTCTGGCGACATTATTACGTGATAAAGACATGGACCCTCCGTATTGTGATTTATTACTCAAAGGATAACCCAAAACTGAAGTTTTGTAAACTGCCTGTTCGCGCCCTCAATGCGGGCATATCGAATCGCTAAAGTTTAACCATCCCGATTGATTCTTTGCAAAGCCTTATTAAAACGCAGGATGCGAAGGCTTTTGGCTTCTATTTGGCGGATACGCTCACGAGTAACGTCGAACTCAGGCATATCTCCAATTTCCTGGAGTGTCATCGGTCTTTCACCGTCCAAGCCAAATCGTAACTTAATAACTTTTTTATCACGGTCTCCCAGACGAGAGGCCTCTAATGCTCGCACAATCTCCTCTTTTTTCCAACTACTTATGACAATCTCTTCGGGGGATGGGGATTCTCCGTCTTCAAGGGAGTCAACAAGTAGTTTATCCTCGTCTTCTACGAGCGGAGCGTCCAGGCTGGAAGTAGGCAGTAGAAGCTTCATGCAAAAGTCGATCTCTTCGACATCTATACCCATCTCAGCAGCTATTTCTTCGTTGGTCGGCTCGCGGTAGCTATGTTGAATAAGTCGAGAACGTGTTTTTGCTACCCTATTAACAATCTCAACCCTGTGCACGGGCAGACGGATAACCCGCCCTTGGTTGGCAATACCGCGGGTTACAGCCTGACGGATCCACCATGTGGCATACGTTGAGAATTTAAAGCCCTTGTCCGGATCAAACTTTTCAACGGCACGGAACAGCCCCTGATTCCCCTCTTGGATAAGATCAGGCAGCGGCAAGCCGAGGCCGACAAAATGCTTGGCAACTGAGATCACAAGCCGAGTATTTGAGATAATCATTTGGTGTTTGGCTTTCATATCGCCAGCTTCAATACGCTTGGCAAGTCCGACCTCCTCCTCGGGAGTAAGAAGGGGAATCGTGCCAATCGTGCGTGCGTAAGCCTGATAAGGGTCTTTAAAAGGACGGAGGAGGGGTGTATATTCATCGCTGGCATCGGCTTTAGTTTCTATGTTATTTTTTAGGGGCGCATACTCGTTCATGGCGACAACAGCACTTAATGGTACCGATAGGTGTCGCTTGTTAACATCAAGGCTTACAGGCTCTTTAGTAATAGTGTCGGGCAAGAGTAGTGGTTGTTTACAAGTATTTAGCATGGTTTGCCACTCGTTTGGGTTGCTTTGATTGGTTCACATCGTCGCAGATTAAAGAGGAGAGAATGGTACCTGGTTAAAAGGTAGCTAGAAGTATATAGTAACTTTAACATATTTGCCAATTTCTACATAATTGTGTTAGTTATAGAAATGTAGCATGTTTTATTACTCTATCCGACCATGCTGTGCCTTGCTTCTATACCACCACGGACCATAGGCCTGCGTACTGCTCAAGTGTAGCAATTTGATCTTCCCAAGT
>JBGTMJ010000006.1:0-6524 GCA_041743655.1 Saccharimonadales bacterium (SeqCode)
AGTGGTACTGATGCTACCAACAAGACCTATGTAGATGGAGTAGCTGGTGGTGGTACACCTGACGCTGATGCCACTACTAAAGGTAAGCTACGTTTAACCAACCATTTAGGTGGTACAGCTGATGCTCCTACGGTGCCGGGACTGGCTGGTAAAGCAAGCAAAGCAGAAGTGATCGCTTTTGCTGTTGCATTGTAGCGGACTACAACAAGTAATACAGTAGTCAGTGAAACAACTCAATAAAGCATGCTAACGATTGGGCACCAAACTATGGCGGCGTTATTGCTTTCGGAGGATAGTGCACTTGGTATTTAAACCTGTATTCTGTATAGTTTATTCATGGAACTGAACGAGGGTCTTACACAAAAAATTGCAGTCTATAAGGCTACCAGTCAAAGTGTTAAATCAGTACGCAGCACCCCAATCTTATTAGTGGTAGGTATTACTGGAGCGGGTAAAGACGCGGTCCAAAAGCGATTGATCTCTGAGTATCCTGACGACTATCACCTCATCGTATCGCATACTACTCGTAAACCCAGGGAAAACAACGGTACTATTGAACAGAATGGTGTCGATTATCATTTTGTAGACTTTACAAAAGTAGAAAGTATGGTGCAGGAGGGCGCTTTTGTAGAAGCAAAAGTGGTGCACTTCGATAATATTTATGGGACGAGCATTGCCGAGATTAAGGCCGCCAAAGATGCATACAAGATCGCTATCACCGATATAGAAGTGAATGGTGTTAAGGAGTATGTTGACTTGGGCATGAATGCCAAGCCGGTGTTCTTACTTCCTCCAAGCTACGACGTATGGTGGCAGCGCTTGACCTCACGACATAATGGCAGTATGCACCACCAAGACCTTCATAAGCGAATGCAAACAGCACTTATCGAAATTGAACATGCTGTCGACAAGGACTATTTTTACATCGTTATTAACGATAAGCTTGGCGATACAGTGGACTTGGTTAACAGGATAGCACATGGTGAGGCAGTAGAACCGCACTATCACAAGGCTATCGCGATAGCCGAGGAATTCCTTGTCCGGATACGGAGAGAGCTTATGACAGGAAACGGGTTACACACGTAGACGATACCTAGGCTCTGGCACTCTTGACTAACGAGTGCTAAGAACGGTACACTAATCAAGTCAAATGTAAGCGATAACGAAAATGACCGAACGGCAACGAGTAATTCTAAGTTCTATCGTAGAGCAGTACGCCGAAGTGGCAAGTCCTGTAGGTTCTAGTCTGCTTGCTAAGCTTTTCTCAGTTAGTTCGGCTACTATTCGTGCCGAAATGGCAGAGTTAGAGCGACTAGGTTACATTATGCAACCGCATACCTCCGCTGGCCGCATGCCCACTGATAAGGGATATCGTTTTTACGTCAATAATCTTAACGAAGAAAAAGAGCAATCTGAACATCGCGCTGAACGTGCACTTACAGCCCGGGTACAAGATGGTGGTATGCCCGAACGTGCTATCCGTAACGCAGTCGATACATTAGTAGAGCTTACTCACAATTTAGGCCTAGCTACTATCGGTGACCAGATGTATATGAGTGGCCTTTCTAACCTCTTTGGCCAGCCTGAGTTTATTCACAGTGCCCAGGTCCAGCAAGTCGCCCAACTGCTTGATAACCTTGAACCGTGGTTACGTGAGACTGCACCTAACCAGCCTTTGAGCGTATACATAGGGCAGGAGAATCCGATCGGCCGCAGTGCTGGGTGTTCGCTTATTATCAGCCGTTTCCAGAGCCCGTATTCTGGCCGTAGCTATATTGGGGTGCTTGGGCCAACGCGGCAGAGCTATGGCCGGGTCATGGGGCTTGTACAGCGCGCCAGCGCAGCACTCGAAGAAGCCTATGGCACTCGCCCCCAGAAGTATCTGAGCCAGTAAGGCGCTCTATTACTGCCTGAACAGAGAAGCAAAAACTTTAGGAGCCTGATATGAAGAATGATAAGAGAGCAAAACCCACAAAAGATGCAGACGCGAAGGGACAGCTCGAAAATCTGCAGCAACAAATAGCCAACCTAACCGAAGCGCTACAACTTGAGCGTGCCGATGCTATGAATCTGCGCCGTAGACACGATGAGCATGTGACAAACCTCAAAGTCATAGTTAAAGCCAATGTCGTACGAGACCTCTTACCTGTTATAGATAACTTTGAACGAGCTCTCAAGCACGTCCCAGAGGAACTGGCAAACAACGAGTATATAAAAGGCGTCCAAGGGATTGTCCAGCAGTTTGAGAAAACGTTTTCAGCTATTGGCGTGAAGCGCATTCAAACGACTGGCGAGCCGTTTGACCCCCGTTATCATGAAGCAGTGAGTATGGAAGATGGCGAAGGCGAACAGGAAATAGTTATCGAAGAGCTTCAACCGGGCTATACGCTCGGTAGCGAAATTATCCGACATGCTATGGTTCGGGTCGCAATGCGCTAGGGTAATGAGACACCCGCAAGCGGGTTTCTCATCGCAACCTTCCAGCAAAGCTGGATTCGCTGAGGCGAACCGCTTGCTTCTCTTTCCGGCCGGCGGTAAGGAGTCGCGGGATTGATTTGGTATTAGCACTCTTGACTAACGAGTGCTAATTTTTTATGCTAGAATGTATGCTAGCACTTAAAGGCTATTATTGCTAAAGGAAAGGATCTGAATACTTATGGGCAAAATCATCGGCATCGACCTTGGAACAACTAACTCCGCTATGGCTGTCATGCAGTCAGGTAAACCAGAGATAATCGCCAACTCAGAAGGTAACCGCACGACGCCGAGTGTGGTAGCAATCAACAAGAGTGGCGAACGTCTGGTTGGGCAAGTAGCTCGCCGTCAACAGGTTACTAACAGTAAGAATACGGTGTATGAAGTCAAACGTCTTATTGGGCGCCGCTTCGAAGACAAAGAAGTTCAGCGTGACCTTAAGCTTATGGGTTATGAGATTGTTAAGAGTGGCCAAGCTGTTAAAGTGAAGATGGGGGACAAAGAGTACAGCCCAGAAGAAATCTCGGCGATGATACTAGGCAAGCTCAAAGCTGATGCTGAAAGCTTCCTGGGGAGTCCTGTAACCGAAGCGGTCATTACCGTCCCGGCTTACTTTGACGATTCACAGCGCCAGGCAACCAAAGACGCTGGCAAAGTTGCAGGCTTAGAAGTAAAACGTATTATCAACGAACCGACTGCCGCAGCACTGGCCTATGGTCTGGACAAAGGTGAGAAAAAGGACGAAAAGATTGCCGTCTATGACCTGGGTGGTGGTACATTCGATGTCTCTATCCTGGAGCTTGGTGAGGGCGTTTTTGAAGTAAAAGCAACCAATGGTGACACGCACCTGGGTGGTGCCGACTTTGACCGCACTATAGTTAACCACTTCGTGGATGAGTTCAAAAAAGAACACGGCCTCGATATCTCTGACGACAAAGCTGCTATGCAGCGTCTGCGTGATGAAGCCGAAAAGGCCAAGATTGAACTGTCAACAGCACAGGAAGTTAACGTCAACCTGCCGTTTCTTACGGCTGATGCCGAAGGGCCTAAGCACTTTGAGCACAAGCTTACCCGTGCCAAACTGGAGCAGCTTGTTGGAGAGCTGGTAGACAAAACCGCTGACCCATGTAAAAAAGCGCTTAAGGATGCTGGTATAAGCGCTTCTGATATTGACGCTGTTGTGCTGGTAGGCGGCATGACCCGTATGCCCGCGGTCCAGAAAAAGGTAAAAGATATATTTGGCAAAGAGCCAATGAAAGGCGTTAACCCTGATGAAGTTGTAGCCGTAGGTGCTGCTATCCAAGGAGGGGTGTTGCAGGGTGACGTCAAAGACGTGCTCTTGCTTGATGTCACACCATTATCTTTGGGTATTGAGACAATGGGTGGCGTTATGACTAAGCTTATTGAACGTAATACAACCATCCCAACCAGCAAAAGTGAAGTGTTCAGCACTGCCGCTGACAACCAGCCACAAGTAGAAGTACATGTGGTACAGGGTGAGCGCGGTATGGCCACCGACAATAAGTCCTTAGGCCGCTTTGCCCTTGATGGAATCCCACCGGCACCCCGTGGCGTGCCACAGATTGAGGTAACGTTCAATATCGACGCTAATGGCATATTGAATGTGTCTGCCAAAGACAAGGGCACCAGTAAAGAGCAGTCTATTACCATTACTGGTTCCGGTAATCTGGACAAAGAAGCTGTTGAAAAAATGGCCAAAGAGGCTGAGGCACATGCCGAAGAAGACAAGCAGAAGCGTGAAATTATCGAAGTCCGCAACGTCCTGGACAACACCATTTACCAAGCCGAGAAAATGAAGAGTGAGTACGGTGATAAAATAAGCGAAGAGGACAAAAAAACCCTCGAAGATGCCATCAGTAGCGCTAAAGCGCTCGGCGAAACCAGCGATAAAAGCGAAATTGAGGCAGCAACTAAAGCATTGAATGATAAATTAATGCCCATTGGCGCTAAAATGTATGAAGCTGCTAAGGACGAAACGCCCCATGAGGACGCCGAGGCAAGCAAGCCAGAACATGACAAAAAAGATAAGAAAAATGGCGCCGTAGAAGGCGAAGTTGTTGACGAAAAGTAAGGGCTTACAGATGCTAGGGTTTGGGGACAAAACATCACATATTGATCCGACTAAGCTGCCAGTATTTGTGCACGCTCTGCAGAGCGTGGAGTCTTTTGATCTGGCGCGCAAAGTTTGGGACAATAACAGTCGGTATATTGCACTAGATGTTTCGAATCGTAAAGAACTAATGCGTTTTATGTTCTCGCAGCCTACATGTATAGTCTGGTTGCAACGTGACCAGGGACGCACTGATTCATACGAGCTTGTCCTTATGTGGGAAGGCAAGAGTAGGGAAGAAGATGTTACCGAAGTGTTTGTCATTGCCCTTCCAACCGCTACTCCGGTTGGCGATGACACGCGTGTTAAGAGCCTGCTGGGTGCAATGATGGCTTCTCCAGCTATCGTGCCTGTTAATCAGAGACGGCTCTGACGTAGAGCAGGGTAGTATAATCAATATAGAACGCAAGGTATTTTGATGGCTAAACGGGATTACTATGAAGTGTTGGGAATAAGCAAGAATGCTGGTGCCGATGAGATAAAAAAGGCCTTCCGTCGTTTAGCTATTCAGCACCATCCCGACAAAGAAGGCGGTGACGAGACGAAGTTCAAGGAGATCAATGAGGCCTACGAAGTACTCAAAGATTCTTCCAAACGCCAACGGTACGATCAATTTGGCCACGCTGGGGTCGGCAATAGCGCAGCGAGTGACGGCAATTCATACAGTGGATTTGGTGGAGGCGGCCAGAACATTAATTTTGATTTTGGTGACCTTGGGCTTGGAGACATCTTTGAAAACTTCTTTGGCAGTAATGGTGCGCGAGCCGGGCGCCAACAACGTCGTAGCCGGGATATTGAAACGAGAGTAGATATTAGCTTTGAAGATGCAGTGTTTGGTACTGAAGTGCCACTCAGCTTGAATATTGATGATACTTGTTCTCACTGTAATGGCACCACAGTAGAGCCAGGCCACAGCCTTAAAGCATGTCCCGTTTGCCGGGGTTCGGGCCAGGTAGTGACCGTTACAAGAACTATTTTTGGTAATGTACAACAGGCCACGGTATGCCAGCATTGCAAAGGAACAGGAAAAATCCCTGAGAAGGTCTGTTCTGTATGCCACGGCAAAGGTACGCAGCGCAAGGCCCAGCAGCTGACGCTCAAGATTCCGGCCGGTATAGATGATGGTGTGGCTATCCGTTTGCACCAAAAAGGCGAAGCAATTGCACACGGCCCCAAAGGGGATTTGTATGTGAACGTCCGGGTTAAGCCCCACAAGCATTTTGCTCGGGAAGGTGATCTTATTTTGAGTGAGGAACACGTGCATATGGTCAATGCTGCCCTTGGTACAGAAATGGACGTCGAAACAGTTGATGGTCCGATTCGTATGAAGATCCCAGCTGGCACACAGAGCGGTACGGACTTTAAACTATCGGGACATGGCGTACCCCAGCTAAAAACCGGCGTGCGAGGCGCTCATATTGTCACTATCATCATAGACATCCCTACCAAGCTCACCAAACAGCAAAAAGAATTGCTTGAGGCGTTCAAACAAGCTGGTGACAAGAAAGCATGGTGGTAACCCTCTATACAAAGTGCATTGTTTTGGCGATAATGCAGTTAGTATGAAGCGCACTGCGGAACACGACGAAGGCTTTGTTCTGATGATTGTTATCTTAGTGTTGCTTGTCATCGCAGTTGTCTCACTGGCGTTTATGCGGGTCAAGGGTGTAGCCCAGTAACACTTGCATTAGTTGACTAAAATGAGTAAGTATGATAAAGTTATACCTTAATGTTACGGCTTTTCCGGTTTTAAAGTTAAAGCTGGCGGACATCTATTGACATTACTCATTAATGGCCCTAATACTGATAAACAAAATTGTTTGTTGCCTGACGTGCGAGGTGCGGTGCAGGAGTTATATCAACAAGTCAGTCTAAAGGAGCTCACTACATGATGAATCGAACCATAATTGGCCGCGTG
>JBGTMJ010000007.1:0-25526 GCA_041743655.1 Saccharimonadales bacterium (SeqCode)
CACACGACTCATCCCAAGAAACAGCTCAGCTTCTTCCGAATCTGGCATGAACTACTACAGCAGGCCAGCTTACGCCGGCCTGCTGTTCTTCCGGATGGGTAGTTTCAATGTGTAGGTGGGTCAGGGACGTACCTCGCAAAAACCAAGGCAAGGTACGTTTAGTTTTTCCTATCTGCCTTGCAACAGTTCACTTGATAGGTAAACAGTAAGAATGTTCGGACGGGTCCGTATACTGGTTTGCTCTGTAAAATACCGACATTTGCGGTTCGCCGTTTGCGTCTAGAACTCTTGCAGAGTCATTTGATCCTAACAGGCTCGTAATATCTGACTCACCGGTGGCCGGTACCATCCTCCAACCTTTTGGAAACCCTACAAGCCGCAGAAACTCAGGCACATCATTGTAGTAGGGCAGAGTATCCATAGTTTCCAGAGCTGAATCAGTATAATAGTCATCCAGTTTAGCTTTAAAGCCTAAGCCCTGTAACTCTGCTGCAGACATACCTTCACGCGGCAATACGGTAAGAGATTGGCAGAGCCATTCAATGTTTGCTCGTTCTCGTGCTTCGGCCATTACTGTTTCAAATGGCAAATCGGGTCTTTCGGACCGAAATAGGTTCTCAATATCTTCAACTCTACCCGACACCCACTCTCGCTCGTCCAAAGAGTCATTCTGATACTTTTCATGTAATCGCTTCCAGTATCGGATATCATTGAAGTATTCTTTGAGGCCGAATAATCCGACAAATGCCTTAGATATTTTATCCTTGACATCAACTATTGTTTCAGAGCCAATATTCTCTTGTGAAGACTGAAGCATAATCTTATTATTCTAGCATTAAATAGTAAATACGTCAAATAACGCTCTATATTTTGCAGAGTAGCTGAGTGATCATTAGAGTTCAATTAAAAAGATACGCCTGATCCATGCACCTTTTTATCTAGAGCCCTGCGGGAGTACAGCGCCTTCGCGCATATATCTCCTTCCAGTGCTCGAAGCGAGCTTCTGCGCGCTTCAGTCGTTATCGCACCCGCTTCCCGTGTCCGAGCAACCAATAAAAAAGCCCCAGCAAAGCTGAGACTTTTTTATTGGTGACCCCTGCGGGAGTCGAACCCGCGATCTTCAGGATGAGAACCTGACGTCCTGGACCACTAGACGAAGGGGCCAATTTTCTGTCAAATCAACCCACAAATACTAGCATAACAGATGTGATTGTTCAATGGATGGCTAAGAACACTGGCACCTCGTTTAAGGCCACTGTGGTGGCGGGTTGTTTTCACTGGGGCCTGAAGCCAATCTCTTGAGACCAGGTACGTCATGAGGCGCTTTATATGAAAAGCTTCTGAGGCCGCCCAGAACCATACCGGCATATTCCCGGTGATTAATATTTACTTCATTTCTTTCTTTACCTAAAAGAACAGCTCCACTTTGATACACATTTTCGAGCGGGGTGGTAGTCTTAACATACTTCTTAACCTGTTCCTCGGACCGTAAATAGTCCGTGAGACGTTCTCTATCTTCTTCTCTGTGACCCCGTCGGGTATTAAGAACCGGCACTTTGAGAATATTATCCGAAAAGTTACCGAAAGTATGTTTGTTCTGTTTTGCAACGATATCGCTCCGTAGTAATACCAAGCCTCCTAGGCTAGTGACAATAGCACGCCGTTCTGATTCATTATCAGGCAGTACCATTGCACCATCGATATATTCAAAGGCGTTATAGTTCGACGGCTCCTCGGGTTTCCTAACAAACTTGATTGTTTTACCATAGGCCAAAGGTACGTCACTTGGCACGACCTTGAGTTCCGTGCTGTCCGAGAGTAACCAGTGTTTCTTTACGTTTTCTTGGACATTCAAGAATACAAACTGTGTATCGAAAAAAGGCACGGGAGCATGTTTATACTTTTCCCAGAGTTCCAGCCCCAGATATTCACAATCTTTAAGTATCTTCGGCCAAGCACGATTCTGTCCATCATGTGTATCTAAATCATCCAGGGATATTTCTTTGCTTGCAGTAAGCTTAGGCCTTATCAACTTATTGCTCATGGTCTTTGTTAGCTCCTCAATACCTAAAAACACAATTATACTGTAGAAATGCATAGATATCGATAATATAGTCCTATAAGCTCAGAATGATTGTATAGTAGTCACATGCTGTTTGGGCTCGCATCTCAGGTTGGCACTGGCAACCATAAGCAGTACACTTATATGGAATGGGTATGGACTATTTTCAGTACCAGGTTCCTAGATTTTGGTATCGCTTCTATTGGGCGATCATGCTCGCTTTCAACCTGCTTATCGTTGGTTTCTATGTGTCTACCCATTATGTTCCTGAACTAGGTTCATACGCTGATACTTTCGCCCTTACCAACACCGCATTAGTGATGAGCGGCATTAACCTGGTATATCTTCTGGCTATCTATTGGTCGGTGGCACGTTACAGTCTGCCGTTTGCTACCCTCATAGGCTATCTGCTTTTTTCGGCTGTAGCTTTATATGGTATGTCGCAAACCAGTATGCAAAGTGGTAGCTACTTATATATAGCCGTATGGGTCGTGGCAATGTTCCTGAACGGCGCTTATGGGTTACTAGTCTTAGTGGGCGCTGCCTTCCTGACCATGATGTATGCAGCTTTGCAGAGCAATTTTCAATTTGCAGAACTGAGCACACCTTCTATGGCACTTCTTGCCGGCTCTGTGGTTGCATCTGCGGCTGCGTATTTCTTCTGGAGAACTAGGTATATCAGTGTTCAAGATCAAAAGGTAACCCAACTATCAGGCATGCTGCGTAGTAACCAGCAGCAGTCCGAGATACTTATCCGCTCCATAGCCGACGGTATCATCGTTACGAATACAGAAGGTAAGATTACCCTTATTAACCCGGCAGCGGCAGCCCTGACCGAATGGTCGGTTGAAGAGGCGACTGGCCTTGATGTTCAGCTTGTCGCGAAACTACACAAAGAAGACGGCTCGGAAATTGCGGCTGAAGAAAATCCTTTTGCGCTTGTCCTGGGGCAGGAAAAGTACATCAATCAAGCCTTGCAAATAACAGGCCGGCGGGGCAAAAAACTTGTTATATCACTTGTGGCGTCTCCGGTAATCGTTCCCGGCACAAAAGCTCCCGTGGGTGCTGTGGCTGCTATACGGGATATTAGTGAACAACGGGCAGCAGAAAAACAGCGCGCCGAATTCATTAGCACGGCAAGTCACGAAATGCGCACACCGGTTGCGGCCATAGAAGGCTATCTGTCCCTAGCGCTCAGCGAAAAAGTAAGTACAGTCGATAACCGCGCCAAAGGTTACCTGGAGAAAGCACACTCTTCGACACAACGTTTAGGAAAACTTTTCCAGGATTTGCTCACCTCATCCAAGGCAGAGGACGGACGGCTCAATAATCACCCGGCTGTTGTCGAGATGGGCGCCTTTATGCAGCAGTTGACAGACGACCTTAAGTTTGCGGCTGAAAAGAAAGGCTTGTTTGCCGAGTTTATTGTTGGTGATGGAGGTGCAACGATTGATGCCACAGCCAAGGATGTTAATGCACAGCACCTCATCAAGCCACTCTATTACGCCTACGTTGATCCTGACCGCATGCGCGAAGTAATCACCAACCTATTCGATAATGCCTGTAAATATACCGATACAGGTAAAATATCTATCGGGCTCACCGGCAATACCGATCTTGTACAGCTATATCTGCGTGATACGGGTGCCGGTATACCAACAGACGATATCCCACACTTATTCCAGAAGTTTTATCGCGTAGACAGCTCAGCAACACGTACTATCGGGGGCACAGGCTTAGGTCTGTTCATTTGCCGCAAGATAGTCGAGCTGTACAGGGGTCGCATTTGGGTAGAAAGCCAGATCGGCAAGGGGAGCACCTTTTTTATCAATCTGCCACGACTCTCCAACCAACGTGCTATGGAGCTACAGGTCCCTGAAAGTGCCCGATCAACTGCTGCCATCGTAAATCCGACTACGTCCACAAATCCATGATACAATGAGGGCAATAACCATAAGTCTGATCAGTTAAATATAACGAGGAACAGTAAGCAGCAATGGCAAAGATTTTGTTGGTTGAAGACGATAATAACTTGCGTGAGATCTACGAGGCTCGTTTGCAAGCAGAGGGATACACCATCGTTTCGGCCCAGGACGGTGAAGAAGCGCTTGTCGTCGCTAAAAAAGAAAAGCCCGACTTGGTAATTTCCGACGTCATGATGCCCCGGATTAGCGGGTTTGAAATGCTCGACATTTTACGTAATACCGACGGCCTGCAGGCAGTCAAGGTTATTATGCTTACCGCCTTGGGCCAGGCCGAAGATAAAACTCGGGCGGATTCATTAGGTGCCGACCGCTACCTGGTAAAGTCACAGGTTACTTTGGAAGATATAGTCAAGGCCGCACAGGAACTGCTTAATGACGCCGGGGTTGGTCCGGCCAACGCAGCGGCTGCCATCCCAGTGCCGCCAGTTAGTACTCCATCAGCCGAACCAACACAACCTGCAACTATTGGCACATCTGTTCCGTCACAACCAATCCCAGCCAGCACCAGCAACCTGGCTCCGACTCCACCGCCAGCTGATCCTGTAGCTAACGCACCCTCTCCACAACCAGCCGCGCTCGCTAACCAGCCGAGTTCATCTCCTCAGCAACCCGAACAAGTTTCATCTGAAGCCCAAGCCATCTCTACTGAAGAGAAGGCTATAAAAGCGCAGATAGAAGGCTACATGGCCGGCAACAGCCAGCAGTCGCCCGAGATAACACCTCCCGTAATCGTTCCGCCAGCCGTAAGTGGTGATGAAGTCATGGCAAAGGCTGTCGAGGAGCTGGGAGTGGGCACAGATAACAATCCTGTCACTCAAGCCGCGCCGACACCCGCGCCGGCAAACAATGACGGTGTTACCACTATGCCGGCACCTAGTATCGTGACCCCGTCCGCTCAGCCGGAGGTTATGCCGCCTCCGCCAAAACCAGACACGGATGATGAAGATGACGGCGTTACTGTGGCTCACAAGAAAGTAATCAGGCCTTTATCTGAGCCAGTTGCTACCAAGCCCAATATTAACGAACTACTTGCCAAAGAAGGTCTGGACGACTTCCATGTCAGCGTCAACGGTTCACAAAATCCCCCCGAAGCAACCTTACCGACCTCACCGCACCCACCAGGACACGTCATAGCGCCCAATCCACAAACAGGCAAGCAGGCTGGGCAAACCGGGAACATTGACCCTAGTAGCATCTCGCTATAGCCAAGAAGCAACATTTAGCAAATAATAGCACTGAAACGTATGCGTATTAACCGCTTTGTAGCCATGAGCAGTACTCTCAGCCGTCGTGCCGCCGACCAGGCGCTAAAAGAGGGGCGTGTGTACGTTAATGGCGTGAAAGCGACACTTACCAGCAGTGCAAGCGAGTCAGACAAAGTAATGCTCGACGGTAAACTATTACTTCTACCGATAACGTTGCAGACGATCTTACTTAACAAACCAACCGGCTATGTCGTAAGCCGGAACGGGCAGGGGAGTAAAACCATTTACGACCTGCTCCCAACTGAACTGTCCAACCTCAAACCAGTTGGCCGTCTTGATAAAGATTCAAGCGGCCTGCTTTTACTCACAAACAATGGAGAACTGACCCAGCAGCTAACTCATCCCAGCTTTCAAAAAGTAAAGGTATACGAGACTGCATTGGATAAGGACCTCCAACCCCTGCATCATCAAATGATCAGTGACGTAGGGATATCACTCGATGACGGCCTTAGCAAACTCGGCATAGAACGCATGCACGAAACCGATGCCCGGCATTGGCGCGTTACGATGCATGAGGGCCGCAACAGACAGATACGCCGCACCTTTACAGCGCTTGGCTACAAAGTCACCACACTACACCGCACTACATTTGGCATCTACAAACTACCTCACAATTTACAGCCTGGTTCGTACCAGGATTACTGATGCCGGATAAATAGGATCTGAAGCTGGCTTAACAATACTACACATTCTTTATTTAGCTCTGTCAATATAGGTCCGTCTCTGTTATACTAGGTTTGATGAGCGCTCAAAAACTACCTATTATTGCAATTGTCGGGCGTACCAATGTTGGTAAGTCCAGCTTACTCAATGCTATCTTAGAACGCCGGGAAGCAATTGTAGCCAGAGAAGCCGGCACCACCCGTGACAGCGTTACTGCCAAAGCCAGATGGAAAGGCCAGGACTTCTGGCTCGTTGATACCGCCGGCATGAAAGACGCCGAGGATGAATTTGAATTTACCATCCAGGAACAAATTCAACAAGCTACTGACAGCGCGGATATTATATGGGTCATTGCTGAAGCAAATATACCCATCACCGACGAAGACCGCCGCATCGCTAAAATGGCGCTCAAGAGCCGTAAACCTGTCTTCCTGGTCGTGAACAAGATTGACCGGGCTAAAGGTGTCGACCTGGCTACATTCATGCGTTTAGGTATTAAACCTATCATTCATACCAGCACCACTCAAAAGGTAGGCATAGAAGAACTCCTCGACACGCTTATAGAGCAAATTCCCAAAGCTAGTCTTGAAGAGGATGAAAACCGTTTACATATAGCCCTTTTAGGCCGCCCGAATGTTGGTAAATCTTATTTATTCAACACGTTGGCTAAGAAACAACAGGCAATTGTAGCAGACGTAGCCGGCACCACCCGTGATATTAACCGGGCAGTCGTACGCTACCAGGGCCGCGAAGTTGAACTTATGGACACTGCCGGCATACGCAGGCCAGGCAAGATCGGGCAGGGGATCGAACATTTCAGTGTCGTCCGCTCGCTCAGCGCTATCGAACAGGCCGACGTATGCTTACTGCTCATGGACACTAACGAACTCAACACCGCCCTCGACCAAAAGATCGCCGGCATGGTCAAAGAAGCCGGGAAGGGTCTGATACTCGTTGTCAGTAAGTGGGACTCCGTAGAAGGCAAAGATGCCTATACCCGTGACTTGCTGGCTCCCCAGATTGCTCACACCTATGACTTTGTACCCTGGGCGCCTCTTGTTTTTACCAGCTCCATCACAGGCCAGAATGTTACCAATATATTTGAGCTTGCGCTCGAAATCGACGAACAACGTGCCAAACGTATTTCAACCAGCGAACTCAACCGCTGGCTGCGCCAGACAATCGACAAACACCCGCCCGCAGGCCTCAAAAATCGCAACCCCAAGCTGAACTATATGACTCAGGAAGATGACAATCCTATCCCGGCATTCAAGATATTTGGTTCCCAGACAGGCTTCATACACTGGAGTTACCGCCGCTTCTTAGAACGTGAGCTTCGTGTCAGCTACGGCTACGAAGGTACTCCCGTGCAGCTATGGTTCATTGAAAAACATGAAGGCCACAAACACGGCAACAGCCCCACCAAACCACCCCGCCGTCCGTCAGGCGCCCCTACATCAACCTAGAAACATACAATATCTTTAGGTTCGCGGCACACATAACATAAAAGAAAGTGTTATATTACAATTAAGGAGGGCTTAGTTATGGAGAAAATTAGGATTGTTACAAGTGAAGGATCACTGAACCTGAACATGGCTATTGGAATCGAGCATGTAGCACTTAAAGCTGCTCCAACAGGCCCTATATTACACCTTGGTGGTGCCGGAGGTTAGAGCAACGAACTACTTCAATCTCCTCTGTATGTAAACACTACAACCAGCGTTATTATTTTTTGGTAAGCTTATGTCATTATTTCAGAGAAAACCAACTTTCGGGGAAAGCATCCAATATTACACCTTAGGGCAGAATAAGGTGATATTGGTAGTAGGCTTAGGCAACATGGGCAAAGAATATCAAGATACCCGTCACAACATCGGCTTTGCCGCTGTAGACCGCTTCGTAACCGACCACAAATTCCCAGGCTGGATCGAAAAGAAAGACCTCAAGTGCCACTTTACAAGCTCACAGCTCGGTGAGAGCAAGGTTATTGTTATGAAGCCAACCACGCTTATGAACTTGAGCGGAGAGGCCGTACAGGCCGCTGTAAGCTTCTATAAGGTAGGCTCCGATAATATAGTGGTCGTCCATGATGAACTCGACATACCTTTTGGCCAAATCCGTACCCGCACAGGTGGCAGCAGCGCAGGGCACAACGGCATCAAATCCGTCACCCAAGTCATTGGTGAAGATTATGGACGTGTACGCATTGGCATTGGCTCTAAAGTCCACGAACAACAGGACAGTGCCGACTTCGTCCTCAGCAAGTTTTCTACCGAACAACAAGCCCAACTAAAAAACCTCACCCGTGAGGCAAGCGCCATGCTGAGTGAATTTGTATTCGGTGGAAAAATTGTCGCCGAAACCCGCAGTTTTGTAGTGTAAAAGTATCCTCTGGCAGTTAGGTATTCTTTCGAAAATAACGCAATAGCGCCTTTACTGTTTGTAGTAAACTTCACAATATGATATAATTTACTGAAGAGATCTGGAGTGATAAGAGTGGCCGAGACGCTTCCTAAACGAGAATATGATCCTAAAACCCTTGAACCTGTTGCTGAGCTACTGGCAACGGACGGGTATGAAGTTAAGCTCGTTGATAATGGTGAGATTACCTTACAATTTCTACGCACGTACAATAAGTACCGTGTAGACAAGAGAGGCTTTACTGTTATGTACTTCCCAAACAGGGATGCCTTATTAAACAGTAAGGAAATGATAGAGCCGGCTGCCGACAACCATATTGTAGGGGGTAATATAGAAATCCTTCCCAAAAATGTTATATTACTCCGAAAAAACAAACAGGATGCTGCACTGGCGTATGGTGAAATTACCAAGCAAGACATCAATTTTCTGCACAATAAGTACGGGAGTGAGCTACCAGTTATTTATTACGATCCAAAGCCTGGATACGTGGAGAACTTTATAGATTCATGTATTAATAAACAAACATGGCAGACTATGGATGCAGTAGATAATATCAATGATCTAAGTTCATCACTGAAGTATTTCATGCCGTCGATGTGGCGGCAGTTGCTCGCCGCAGCAGGCATAAGAAAACCATAGCCGGGGACGCTCGTCTACCAGTTTTGCCCCTACAATCCTGTCCTGTGTCAAAACACAATACTTTGATAATTACAATTTGCAGAGTGGGGAAGCTTAGGGTATAAAAATAGGCCTATGAGAGGGGGTGGGCACCGCTCATAGGCCAATTTTCGGGGACATTACCGAAATAATCTCCCCGTATGAACCCCGAGGGGTTCCACCCTTTAAGCCCACCCAGCGAAGCATCGCGCACCAAAATATATAAAGTGGCGTGCCGGGCATAATGCCCATCTTTCGGACTCGCTCTTTTGAGGACCACCGAGGGCCCTATTACAACCGAAGCTGTAACGAGGCGCTTAAAGGGGTTAGTTTGTTTTAGAGCGCATGTCAGTCTCAGATTAGTGAGACAGGCGCCAGTCAAGAGAGTGGAGGGTAACAACTATCTTAGTAAGCACGCTCTAAAACAATCTAACAATTGTTAGAATGGGGGATATAAGGTACGTAAACAATCTTACGACGTTTATAAGTTGCCATTCTAGCAAATATGTTATCTTATGTCAATACTTATTTAATATACTTGTATGAAAATCAATAAGCTTACGTTTGAATCAAACGAATTCCCGGTGGACTTGCTAAATATACCCGCACCACCAAAAGAACTGTTTATACTAAGTAATAATCTTGTAGAGCTTTTAAGCCGGCCCCGTCTGGCGGTAGTTGGCAGCCGCAGCGTAACCCCATACGGCAAAGCAGTGACCACCACCTTAACTACTGAGGTCGCCAGGGCAGGCGTGGTTATAGTAAGCGGGCTGGCTATCGGGGTTGATGGGCATGCGCACCGGGCAGCCCTTGAGGCGGGAGGCCTGACTATCGCCGTGTTGCCTTGTGGGCTGGACAATATATACCCGAGCATCAACCATCAGCTTGCCGGGCGCATCATTGAACAGGGTGGGGCACTCATTACGGAATATCCTGAGGGTACCAGGCCATACCCGAGTAACTTCGTAGCCCGCAACCGCATCGTGTCGGGGCTGAGTCAAGCCGTCCTCATTACTGAAGCAACCGAGAAAAGCGGCACGTTGCACACCGCAAGGTTTGCCTTGGAACAAGGCAGAGATGTGCTAGCAGTACCCGGTAATATTACCAGCAGCGCATCAATAGGTACGAACAACCTCATAAAGGCCGGTGCTACTCCAATAGTTACTGTAACAGACATCCTATACGCTCTCGACATACCAAAGCTGGACCAAGGTGTCCCCCGAGCACCTAAAGGCAATTCTATTCAGGAACAGATATTGCTTGATCTGTTATCTTCGAATATAACCGACGGAGGGGAACTTTTAATGCAGAGCAATCTGGACGTCAGTTTGTTCAACCAGACGCTCACTATGTTAGAAATTACTGGAAAAGTAAGACCGCTGGGTCTCAATAAGTGGTCGTTGTGATAGCATCCCTCCGGTCGTGCCGCTCAAATATGTAATTGCAAAAATCCGCATTTGTGGTAGCCTTTGCATTAACAATTAATAATAACCGCTTAAGGAAGAGAACCCTTGGTATCAACAAGTCGCGAACAGATATTACAAGGACAGGCAATGACAGATTACCGGCTTATATACGGCCCGACGGCTCGTTGTGGGATTGAAGCGGTTGAAACTTTGCCGCCTGAGGTCTACGACCCCGAACAGCCCACTGTAGCAATATACAGTGGCAGAACTTTTACAGGATCACAACTTCTCGGACAAGTTGCGGCCACACTCAAAAGCAAAGACAAGCCTGCAGCCAATTTTATATCAGTAGTCCCGGGTACTTATTCTGAGAGCTTTGTAACGGAACCGAATACTCCGGGCATGTTTGTGCAAGCGGGTTATACCATAAACAGCCGAGGCAATATTATGCTCTTTGAGCTTGCTGAACCAATACAAGTAAATGCAGTGGACATAGGCGAGTCGAATGGATTCAAAACTCCCACCAAGGCGGTCATTGATAAGCTGGGAATCGTATGTCTAAGGCCGGAAACTAGTTTTAAGTACGACGATAAGTTCATTGCAAAACAAAGACTCGAACAAGCTGGGGTGACTGTACCCAAAGGAGTTTTACTCAGGAATAAGCAACTTGATGACCTAGAGTCTGTAGCTCCAGACGGCCACTTTGTCATTAAGCCTGTTGGGGCCGCATGGGGGAGTGGAGTATCGATTTTTGGTCAAGAGCCGGATCGTAAAAAACTTCGCTCAGCAATCAGAGAACTCAAACGGTACAGCGACGATGTTGTTATAGAAGAATATATAGAAAGCCTATCTCTGCAATATGATGGCTTTCCGGAAGGTAACAGCTGGAATTTACGGGTTATTGGATTCAACGGCTACTGCGGCAGCTACGTGCGGATCAACAAAGAGGGACAACCAGTCAATATTGCGCGTGGTGCAACAGTAGTCACCACAGAGGCAGTCTTACATAATGTGAGTAAGGAGCACGGCACGGCCTTCGCTACCGCCTTATCGCAAGCCATTATTGGTTGTGCCGATAAGGTGTGCAGGGCCATACCAGATACAGCGATCGGCATTGATATCGTTGTTGATCGACAAGGCGAGCCAGTTGTCATTGAGACCAACATCATGGACTTTGGAGCCTTTGCCAGCAACGCATACGAGAAGGATGCGCACGTTAAAGCTGCCGAGACAATGGTCAACAACGTTACTATCACACTCAATAATCACCAGAAAGTCGCAAAGATTAACTATTCCGAGAGCACTCCATTCTCGATAGTTGATCGACCAAGTTTTTTACATAGTCTTCTCGCAACTATTCAGGGCTCATACGTTAAGGATCACAAGCTTGATGCACGAGCTTTTTTGACAGATAACCGGGAATCCATAAAGGAGTTAATGGGATTACTGGAATCTCAACGCGCTGCCGGTGAAGATCTATACTCCGTATCGGCACTCAAAGGAATACTACGTGTAGCTCTGAAAGCAAAGAACCAGAAGTTAGCCGAACAGTCGCGAAGAGCCCTGGTCAGGACAATGCTTGGTACTGCAGTTTTAATCAGAGAGTAGTAGACTCTAACGGATGTACATTCTATTTGTTTGCTGCCTATTACAGTGCAAAGCATACAGAAAGCTTGCATTTTCGGAGACTACTTGCGTATTATAAGCGCTTGCGTGTTAAGCTAAACGTATACCAGAAAATATGAATGCAAGAAACCTAGTTATTGTCGAGAGTCCGGCAAAAGCCAAAACATTAGAGAAGTACTTAGGCAAAGATTACCTCGTTAAAAGTAGTTTTGGCCATATCCGTGACCTGCCCAAAAAAGGCATTAATATTGATATTGAGCATAATTTTGCTCCCTCATACGAAATCAACCCTGATAAAAAGAAAGTCGTCAGCGAACTCAGGAAAGCTGCCAAAGAAGCGCAAGACGTCTGGCTGGCAAGCGATGAAGACCGTGAAGGTGAAGCCATTGCATGGCATCTTACACAGGCATTGAAGTTGGACGTCAAAAAGACAAAGCGAATCGTCTTTCATGAAATTACCAAAGCAGCGATCGAGAACGCTATCAAGAACCCGCGTACTGTTGACTTACGCCTCGTAGATGCCCAGCAAGCCCGAAGGGTACTTGATCGCCTGGTAGGTTACGAACTGAGCCCGGTTCTATGGAAAAAGGTCCGTACGGGTTTGAGTGCCGGACGTGTTCAATCCGTTGCCGTTCGGCTGGTGGTCGAGCGTGAACGTGAGATTCGCGGCTTCACAGCCACGAGCAGTTATAAGGTTGTCGCTATCTTTGCAGTGGGCGATCAGGAACTCAAAGCAGAACTAGCCACTAAGTTACCGACCAGAGATGATGCGCGCACCTTTCTGGAAGCTGCAGCTGAAGCAGTCTTTTCCGTAGAAGACATAGCTACGAAGCCCAGTACACGCAATCCAGGAGCTCCTTTTATTACCAGCACGCTCCAGCAGGAAGCAGCCCGTCGTCTGGGTTTTAGCGTTAAACAGACCATGACCTTAAGCCAACGCTTATACGAGAACGGCCATATTACCTACATGCGTACCGATAGCATCACACTATCGGGTTTTGCTATCAATGCCGCCGAAGAATTTATCAAAAGAGAATACGGTGCCAAATACCATCATCGCCGCCAATTCAAGACTAAAAATGAAAGTGCTCAGGAAGCACATGAGGCTATCCGTCCAACTGATTTCAATACACTACAGGCTGGTGACGATAACCAACAGCAGAAGCTCTACAGTCTTATCTGGCAACGGGCACTAGCCACCCAAATGGCTCCTGCCGAAACCGAAAAGACAGAAGTAATTATTGGATTGTCCAATCGCTCTGAAAAGCTTGTCGGTAAAGGAGAAGTGCTCAAGTTTGATGGTTTTATGAAGGTGTATGGTGGCATTAAAGACGATACGATTCTTCCAGCCGTACAAAAGGGCCAGCAACTGGATCTAGGCAGTATGAGCGCTACAGAAACGTTTACCAGACCTCCCGCACGCTACTCAGAAGCAACCCTGGTAAAAAAGCTGGAAGAAATAGGTGTAGGCCGGCCAAGTACCTATGCACCAACTATCTCTACGATCCAGGCACGCGAATATGTAGAGCGTAAAGACCTTGAGGGCATGCAGCGGACTATTCAAACTCTCAGTTTGACGAACGGCTCTATCACTGAAGAAGCAATTGTCGAAACTACGGGTGCCGACCGCAGCAAGCTGCTATCAACCCCGGTTGCTGAGGTCACGACTGATTTCCTGGTGAAATATTTCCCCAGTATCGTAGACTACGACTTTACTGCTACGGTAGAAAACGATTTTGACCGTATCGCTGAAGGCAAGCAAGAATGGGACAAAATGATAGCCGAATTTTATAAAGGCTTCCACCCTTTAGTCTCAGCAGCCAATGAAGCTTCCAGAAGCGAGGTTTCACAAGCCCGGGTTCTGGGGACCGACCCCAAGACCGGTAAACCAATTCTGGCCCGCTTTGGCCGATATGGCCCGATGTTACAACGCGGCGAAGCCGAGGACGAAGAAAAGCCTGCTTTTGCACCACTGCCGGCGGATACAACTATGGATACCGTCACGTTTGAACAAGCCTTGAGTATGTTCGAACTGCCTAGGGTTATTGGGACAACAGAGGATGGTCAGGAGATTAAAGCTAACATCGGCCGCTTCGGCCCATATATTCAAGTTGGCAAGACTTTCGTGTCCATCAAGCCCTATGATCCCTTCGGCATAACAGAAGCTGAAGCCCGGGATTTGTATCAGGCTAAAGCAGAGAAAGATGCCAACAAATATATTAAGGAATTTAGCAGTGGTATCAAGATAGTCAATGGCCCTTATGGCCCATATATCACCGACGGCAAAAAGAATGCCAAGATCCTGAAAGACACCGATCCCACAAAGCTCAACGAAGAGGATTGCAAGAAACTACTCGCAACCGCACCAGTCCGCAAGCGATTCGGGCACAAGACCCGAAAAAAATAATCCGATACTTTTCCACAATATTGTATCTCGTGCAATATGTTTCATAAAGATATTTCTACAACAGATAGGTCGTTCGCATGTCCATTTCGTGATACAATAACTTTAGTTCGGAGTTAGCTTGACTTTTAAAGTTATTAGTTTTATAATTGTATTCAAGTCAGGTCATTAAAAGACAGGGAATTGTTCCATGGCAAAGAGCCAGCCAACTACACAGATACTCAATACCGAGCAATTTGTACAAGATATTCTTAAGAGCATCGAGAGAGAGCGTGAGCGTGAGATCATCGCCCGTCGCTTTGGTCTGTTTGATCGCCGGGAGACACTTGAACAGATAGGTGAATTACTCGGCATCACCCGTGAGCGCGTACGTCAATTGGAGAAGTCAGTTGTTGAACGGCTGAAAGCCAGTGGCAAGCAAGGTACATTAGCTCATGTTCAAGAAGTAGAAGCAACCTTCCTCATGCATTTGCACAACTTGGGCGAAGCAGCCCGTATTAGTGACCTAAGCCAGCGTTTAACCGCCGAAAACTCCCGCACCGACCAGTCACGGATAGCCTTTATTGCCGAAATGTGTCCAAGCCTTGTTGTTATTGAAGATAACGACCACTATTACCATGCTGTTGCGGTCCACAGCGTGCGTGATGAAAAAGACATTAAGACGGCTATCAGTAATATTGTAGAAGCTATTAAAAAGGCCGGTGAGCCAGTCATCATATCTGACGCTGCAAAGGCCACCAGTATTGAGCCGGCAGACCAAGCCCGTGCCCTCGCCAGCATATCCAAAGACTTAGCTACCCTTAATAACCGCTGGGGTCTTATTAAATGGCCAATGGTCAATCCCAAGAATATCCGGGACAAAATTTACGTTATCCTTAAAGAACATGGTAAGCACATGCATTTTAATGAGATCGCTGAAACTATCAAGAATTCTGATTTTAAGCGAAAAGATGTTACAACCCAGGCTATCCATAACGAACTGATTAAAGACAAGCGTTTCGTACTAATCGGCCGCGGTATCTACGCTCTGAAAGAATGGGGTTATAAAAGAGGTACCGTTGCGGATATTATTGCTGAAGTCTTACGCGGAGCAGGGGAGCCCTTGCACCGTGATGAGATCGTCAAACGGGTACTTAAGAGTCGTTTTGTAAAAGAAACGACAATTCTACTCAACTTGCAGGGCAAGCCGCAATTTAAGCGGGTTGCTAAGGCCACATACAAACTTGCTGACCAACAAGACGTTTAGGCGGAAACACAAGTCAATGAGTGAGTATGTATTGTTCATGCTCATACAAATTACGAACAAAGTACACAGGTTCGCAATTGCTGGGAGATCAGTAAAACCTACGGGCTATCAAAAGAGTCTCCGACCTGGACAGGGCACAATAACAAGACAAGCCAGGTGAAAAACTACGAGATGCAAGCCGAGATCTGCGTAGTAATCAATGAGGTAGAGTATCAATCAAAGGTCGCACAATGTATATTTTGCGACGTTCATTATAGAGATTCAGATGGTAAGCGTGTATATACCCTCTCACAGGGGAGTTGTCTATCATTTGCTTGTACGACGCAACATTGTCCTTAAACAATGTGGTATTACCAACATCCATACCTCCCAGGCTGATCCTCGTAAGCGCTTCTACAATACTTACCTACACAGTTAAGTTTTCCACATAGTCCTGCAATATTCTGCTGATTTGACTTTTCGACGATATGGTCGTGAAATATTTGACTTTTGTTAAAAACAGTATTGTTCTATTTATTCCCTCCCTGCCCGCCTTGGATGCATGATTTGACTTATTTACAATTACGTATTTCTATATGCTTTTCACACAAACCAATCAAAAACCAGTTGTTAGAACAAATTACGAACAATTAGGGGAGAGTGGGCAACTTACTTATAGTAAACCCTGCTTACGACGCGTACATCTACATACTCGCCTGGTGTTTTACCAGTAGCCTCAAAGCGTTCTTTGGCTGCAATATATGCTCCTACCTCTTCCCTGGCATCCCCATGCAGGTTATATTTCACTAGATACCCTGCTCCATCAACCTTAACATGGAGTTCGGCTGTGCCTTGAGGCAATACAAGTGAGGTGGTAGTAATACCTTTTGCCTGTAATTGATTAACTACTTCCTTAATAAACGTAACGGTAGGCTCGGGCAGCACAATACGGCCAAGTTCAACGGGTAAGCCACTCTCGTCAACAACTACAGGGGCTGGGAAGGCGTCCAGATCAGATACTTGGTTACCCGTAATCAAGGCACGCCCATTACCATCGAGCAAGTACAAGCCGCCATTAGCTACAAGGATCAGTTCCGGTACTGATGGATGAATATATACTACCGGGTTGGGACTTGATAAGGGTAAAGAGATTGATATGGCTTTAAGTTCTGGAAATTGTTTCTGCATATCAGCAGCTATCTTAGTAGTATCAACCGTTATCTTATTCCGGTTCAGCAGCCCAGAGAACAGTGTGCTAGCAGCTGTCTCATAAGCTTTTTGATCACGCAGGAAAATCTTGCTGGCAGCCGCCTCATCACCAATAACCACAATCTTGGCATTACTATTTAAGCGCAAACAAAATGCTACAGCTACGAAGAACAATACGGCCACAACCAGAGTAAGCGGATATCTCGACCTTGGCGTTACGCTGCGCGCACGCTCTTCCAATGAAGCTTCGCCTTTATCCCTATTCCTCCGGGCATCATTTTTGTCATCAGTTCGTATTGAACGGCTGGAATGGTATAAGAACACCGGTTCCCGTGGTATTTGCCTTGACATCCGGGTACGGTTAGTAGGGTCGCTGGATTTTTTCTTGGAAAACATTTTTATTTTTACCTGAAGATCATAAGTTATTTTGCATCGGCCACCTTTAATAATACCACTGCCAACTGTTTTGCGGCATCATGGTGGGAAAATTTTCCTAACTTGCGGCCCAGCTCGGTAATAAGCGATGGGTGGTCAAACAGATCTACGATTGGCGGCATAAGCGCATGGTCATCTTGTCTAAGCACATCCTCGCGCACTAGCTTGACCGCCTTATCATCCGTAAGCACCTGGGCGTTTTTGAGCTGATGCCCATCAGTCAGTAGTGGGTTGGGCACCACAATACAAGCCTTTTGTTGGGCGGCAAATTCCGCAATGCTAGTTGCACCCGCGCGCGTGACTATGACATCTGCTGCACTACTATAGAGATATGAATCAGACACATAGCCTTTAACAATAACTCTTTTTTGCTGTCTGTCTGACAGTTCTTTCTTGTAACGTTGCCGCACGCTGACCTCATGTGCCCATCCGGCAAGCTGCAGGACCGTTAAGTCCGGGTAACGGTCCAAAAGCCCAGGTAAACACACGGCAACAGCCTGGTTAAGGCGCTGTGCACCCAGACCGCCGCCGGTCACCAGCAGTACTTTACCATGCTGCGGTACACCAATACGCCGCCGGGCCGAGCGTATATCTTCGTTGGTTAACGGTTTATAGTGATGCGCAAGCGGCACACCAACTGTAATGATCTTATCGGCCGGGTAACGGTACGCTTCCTTAGGCAACGCCACTGTGTGCATTCTGGCCCACGGTGCAACAATGCGGTTGGCCAGGCCCGGCAGCGCATCAGAATCATGGGTAACATATGGTATGCGCAAAAAAGCAGCCGATAGGCCTACAGGTACGCCTACAAATCCACCTTTTACAAAAACAACGTCAGGTTTCAGCTTTCTAAGCAGCCGCACACTTTGCCATAGGCCTATGAGCACCCACACCCCGTCACGGACATTCTTGACAACCGTTTTTACATCTAATAATTGCTTGAGCCCTTCTCCGTGATACCTGCGCAACTTCCCTGCCCGTACTAAATGAATTGCATCAATAGCTTGATGTTGGCCAGGCAGGTCACTAAAGTTGTCTCCCTGTTGGCCGATATATACGACCTGGACGTCTTTACGCTGTTTCTTCAGCTCATGCGCGACGGCCAGAAGTGGGGTGATATGCCCCCCTGACCCGCCGCCGGTCACTACTACTATCATAGCCAGAGCCTCCGCTTACATTACTGATCTCTACGTTACCGTGTAACAATGTGTGCTTCGATGCCTGGAAAACTACGCCTAAAGCAGCCATAACCATCAAAACACTACTACCACCATAACTGACAAGTGGTAGCGTGATTCCTTTCAGCGGCAGTAGCCCTATCATTGCACCAATGTTAATGATTGTTTGCGCACTTAACCATACCAGTATACCTACAACTACCAGCCTGGTGAAAGCATCCGGAGCACGCTCAGCGACCTTTTTAATACGAGTAAAGAAAGCTGCGAACAGGCCCAAAAGTACTGTGACACCAATAAAGCCAAACTTTTCCGCATATATGGCAAAGATCGAATCGTTCTCAGCTTCTGGCAGATATCCATACGCTTGCACACTTTTGCCTAAGCCCAATCCAACCATACCTCCAGATCCTACAGCTATCAGCGCCTGGCAAGCTTGATACCCATACTCACAATCAGGATGCAAAAAAGCCGTAAGACGTTCACGACGGTACGGTGTGCTGGCAACTAAGAGCACGCCAAGTATTACGACAATCGCACCAGCCATCAGGATACGTTTCTTTGGCAACCCGGCAACAAATAACATGACACTTATAATTGCTACTATAACCGCAAACGAACCTAAGTCACTCTGTAGCCCTGCAACAACAATAGCAGCACCCACCAGAACAATAAGTAAAGGCTTCAAAGTCTTGCCAGTATCTGCCATAAGGCCGCTCTTGATGCGTAAGTACAGAAAACTCGCCAGCCACATGATGCCGGCGAACTTTAGCAATTCAACCGATTGGAACGAAAAGCCTTCAAAACGTATCCAGCGATGCGCCGGATACTGGACATTGACCGGCATAATGAGTGCTAAAAGCGTGGCAATGCCCGCGAACAACAATAACGGCTTATATAATATCCGCCACTGCGACAAAGGCACCATCGCAGTGATACCAAACATCACCAGCCCCAATCCCACAGCGGTGAGTTGGCGTAAGATGTGCTGGTTGCCGTCAACCCCCTTCTCAACTTCGAGGGCCGGGCTTATGGAAAACACAACAATCACGCCAACCACGAGTAAAGCTATTGTCAAAATCAAGAGCAGATAGTCAGGACGGTGCCGTCTGGTCTGGTCACGGTTTTGCAAGTATGCAGGATCCCGACGTGTAACTGCCCCCACTACAGTATGCCTTCCATGCTATTTAGATATAGTTCCCTAGCAGAAATACTATCAACCCTAAGACCCCCGCCACTTGGCCTAAGACCCAAAAACGCATAGTGACCTTAGCTTCCGGCCAGCCACTTGCTTCAAAATGATGATGGATAGGTGAAACTTTGAATATTTTCTTACCTTTCCTGAGTTTTTTGGACAGGATCTGTAACAATACAGAGCCTGCCTCGGCTACAAAAACCATTCCAATAATTGGCAATATAAGGACGGTGTTGGTAAGCATAGCCACCACCCCAAGCGCTGTGCCTAAGGCGAAGGAACCGACATCGCCCATAAAGAACCGTGCCGGAAAAATATTGAACCAGGTATAGCTGAGCAATGCGCCCACAATGGTCATGCAAAAGCCAGCTACACCAAAACGCTGTTCTAAAGCTGCAATAATCGCATACACTGCGAATGCTGTTGCCGTGAGGCCTCCAGCCAGTCCATCAAGTCCATCACTTATATTGACGGCATTAGCAGTTGCCACTACCACGAGCACAAATATAGGAATGATTAACCAACCAATTTCGAGTTGTGTGCCAATAACCGGGATATGGATACTACTCACCTCCAGTTTATAGTAAAAGAACCAGCCGCCAATAAGCGCCACCAGGGTTGTTAGTAACAACTTCAATTTGGAAGAAAGGCCTGCGACACCTATGCCCTTGCCTCTGATATTAATAATGTCATCCAGCAGGCCGACTGCCGCAGCACCTGCAAACGCAGCCACGGGCAGCCAGGTTTCCGGCCGGCTTAGGTTAAAAAGGATTGTTACGATACATACCGAGAATACCGTTATAATACCGGCCATAGTCGGTATGTGACGCTTGTGTTTCTCAGCGTGCAGTTGGGTAAAAACTTTAGCTGCTTCACCGGTAATGGCTGTTGTGCGAGGCTTCTTCCACCACTGTCCACTGTAAGCCAAGGTTGTATACAGCGGGGTCACGAGCATGCTTATTAAGAAGCCTAGGAAACCTAAGAGCAATATTCGTATCAGCGTCTCTGTACTAACGACAATGTGCAGCGTTTCCATCAGTTTTCCTTGTTGAGAATCTTGCTAATCATTATAGCAGACCCACTCACCTTATTCACTCTGTTGGTAGCAGAACAATCAGGCATGTGCTTACCTTCCTCGCGGCGTTACATTAAACTTGTCCAGCAGCATATGAGCCAAATCACCAAATATAGGCTGGGCAGCCTGGCTGCCAGCATAGCCCGGAATCTTAGGCTTGATAACATTGAGTGCGATAACATACTGGGGCTTATCTCCACCCACAAAGCCTACATATGAACCGTTATACTCGTCTGCATAGTAACCACCATTAGGGTCGGCAATTTGTGCCGTACCTGTTTTTCCACCCACGCTGTAGGTAGTCTGGTCAAATTTGTGCTTGAAGCGGTGCTTAGTGACCACATTCTCCATTAAAGGCTGCAGCTCATCACTTACACTTGGATCTACAACTTGTGCTTTCACTACCTCGGGAGCCTTAGCTATCATTTTGCCATCAGCAGCCATAAGCCCCGCTACCAGGCTTGGTTTGTAATAGGTACCGCCATTAAGCGCGGCGGCATAGGCGGCAGCCATCTGTAATGTAGTAGCTGTCATAGCTTGGCCAAAAGAAGTGTTGGCATAGGTCAGATTTCGCGCGTAACCTTTGTTTGGATCAGGAACCGAACCGGCAGCCTCATACCCCTGCTCTATGCCGGTAGCCTTACCAAACATATAGTGATTGGTCATGTAATTATGCCAGGCTTCGCGCCCTTCTTGGGTGATATGGTCGTTACTGCCACCCATCTTCATCAGTAGCCACGTCGCGCCGGTGTTGAGCGACAGGTTGAGAATATCGGCAATGTCTCTGGTGCCCGGGCCGCCATCCTCTTCAACGTTCGTAATGGTATAACCGTCGACGGTGTACCGTGAGTTGTTATAAAAAGAAGAGCCAGGCTGTACAACACCCTTATCAAGCGCAGCGGCAGCGGTCAGCGGTTTCATGACCGAGCCCACTTCAATAGGTTCGCTCACCGAAGCGTTAGTAAAGAGGTCTGCATTGTCTACCTGAGAATAGTTAGCCGGATCATAGCTTGGTAGATTTGCCATAGCCTTGACCGCGCCAGTGTTCGCATCTAGTATAACCGCGCTGCCCTTATGTGTCCTAGCCTGCTCCAGCCCTGTCCTGAGAATATCCTCAAGCTGCTTTTGCATAGAAACATCGATAGTGAGGACTGCGTCTTGCCCAGCTACCGGCTCGATAAGTATATTACCCGTATTGGCGGCAAGCGGCACCCCGTGAACATCAGTTACCGCCTTGAGCTTACCTGGCTTACCTGAAAGCATCTGGTTCAATGCCTGTTCAATGCCATATACACCTTTGGAGTCGTTATTAACAAAGCCCAGTAATTGCGCTGCCAGCGCACCGTTTGGATAGGTGCGATACTGCTGTTCCTGCGCACCTATGCCCTTGTGTTTTTTATCGAGTATTGTGTTTTTTTGTTCTTTGCTCACCTTGCGGGCAATCACTACATAGCGAGTATCCTTAGTACGTAGTTGTCTCTCATAGGTAGCAGCGTCGCCTTTCAGCGCAGAAGCTAGCATTAAGGCAGACTTTTCATGTTCCTTAACAATGCTAGGGTCGGCATATATTGTATACAGCGTCTGGTTTAGAACAAGCGGCACAACCACATCGGCATTATAAGCACGGATAACTCCCCGCTTAGCAGGAATCTCATACTGCTTTATATGGCCTATATTAGCGACATTACTATAGTAATCATGCCTAATAATCTGTAAATAAAACAAACGCACCAAAAAAATGCCGAAAATCAGCATGACTGCGACATACCATAAACGTATGCGCAAGGCTGATTTTACCGGCTTTAAAGCCTGCTCGCCACTAGTATATTGAGGCATAATCCTTGTACGTTATTCTAGTCTTGAACCGTAGCGCTTGGTGCTACCGAGACTAAACCTTTAGCGGCTTCACTCTGCTGCACACGATCAAGTGATTGCAAGCGTGCCGAAGCAACTTCCAGGTCGTCATGCTCCTGGGTCAGTTGTTGTTGCTGATGCAGAAGATCATTAACCTTGTATCCATAGACATTTGTTTTCGTAACTTGTGTAAGGTACAAAAGGCCAAGGGTACAAGCCAGTGCGATTAAAAGGATAGTATTGCTAATAGGCCCAAGGCTACGTTCCCGGGTGCGGAAACTAATAGCATTCTGGTTACGTATAGCAAAAGTGCTTTTGCGTTGCATAGCTAGCGAACTTGAATATGTCATAATGCTTTTCTTTTTGTTTTTATTTTTGCCTTTTGGAGCGCCAGTTTTTTGCTGACGCTCCTTCGGGCTTTTTAAGCTTACTATCAGGTTACAGTAACGTGAACCTTATAAGCTCTTGGGGTAGCGTTTTTGATGCGTATTTGCATGTTGCTGCCCTTTCTTTGGTTATTTTTGTTTCACTGCGGCCCGAAGCTTTGCACTTCGTGCTCGCGGATTAAAAACTAATTCAGTTTTGTCTGCCGTGACAGGCCTTTTGGTAAGCAGGCGAAGCTCTGCATCATAACGTTCCCCTGCCTTATCCGCAAACGCATGTTTGACCATGCGATCTTCTAGACTGTGAAAGCTAATAATAGCAATTCTTCCGCCTGGGTTCAAAAGATCGTCCATCCACAGTGGTAAGCTTTTGCTTAATAGCTCCAGCTCATCATTGACTACAATCCTGAGACCCTGGAAGGTCCGGGTTGCCGGGTGGACTTTACTATAGCCTGGCCATGCCTTGGCAACGACATTTGCGAGTTCATTCGTGGTCCTGATCGGCCGATTGCCCACTATAAGGGCTGCAATTTGCCTAGCCTTTGGTTCTTCGCCATAGCGCTTGATTACTTCTACCAGTTTGTCCGCTTTATAGGTGTTAACTATCTGCTCGGCAGTTAAACTCTGGCTTTGGTCCATGCGCATGTCGAGAGGCCCATCGGCTTTGATCGAAAAACCACGACTCGCCTGGTTAAGGTGCGGTGACGATACTCCAAGGTCTGCCAGAATCAAATCGAACTTTTTTCCTTCAGCTTGGAGTTGCCTGCCTGCCGCATAAAAGTCGGCATGCATCAGGCGTACTCCCTGCCCTTTAAACCGTTCTTCAAGCTGTGTAATCGCAGCTTGGTCACGATCTACCAGAACAGCGCTTGTCGGATCCTTGGTTCGTTCAAGCATAGGGTTTGCGTGTCCGCCGTACCCAGCTGTCAGATCAAGGTATGCATTCCCTGCCTCTGGGCTTAGGTATTTAAGGACTTGCTTGAGCAGTACCGGAATATGTAATTGGTTTTGGTTCTCTTGGTGCATCTTGCTTGCTAGTGTACCCCAAGTGCTATCTCAGGGTCACCTTTTTTGTTTTGGTGTTTTTGTTTTTGCAAGGTCACCTATTCAGCAATCAACTTTTTGTTTTTTTGGTTGTTTTTGTTTTTGTGGTGATTGCCTGACGGTAGGTAAAGAAGGTTTGTGAGTTAAAACTTTAAAAAAGTTTCATAGAACTTCTTAACTGTGCAGACAATCGGAGTTTGAGAGACTTATGTGTGAGGTGGAGTTTTGGGAGGTGTTTTTGAGAAATGTGCAACAGTTTTTAAAAGTGGTTACTGTCTTCCACTTGTTGATTGCCGAATAGCTGATCTCGAGTCGTGTTATAGCTATCCGTCTCTAATTTTTAATGAGCTTTGTAGGTTACCTTAGTTTTCTTAAGCAGCCATCAGCCTCCAGTACTTGCCTGCCCGCACCGCTACGACTGTCTTATCAATCCCCGCATATTCCAACAGATGTTGCTCGATGCTCACGCGCCCCTGCTTTTCATCTATGATCCCCTCTGTCTTGCCCGTACGGAAACGGACGTTCATATCAGCCGTACGCTCATCCAGGATAAAACCCTTCAGTTGCGGCTCGACCAGTTCGTCCCATACCGATTTTGGGTATAAATGGAGGTACTGTTGGAACCCTTGGGTGATAACTACTCCGCCCGCAAATTCGGCTCTAAGCTCAGCCGGTATTGTTAACCGACGTTTATCGTCAAGCTTGCGCTGGAAATAGTCTATCGTAGCCATTGGTTGGTTTTAATCTGCAGTGGTTCTTTTTTGTGTTTTTGTTTCGTTGGGTTCGCTTCCTCTAGGGCTACCCACGATTACCCACTGACATGATCATACTACCCACCGTTACCCACGCACAAGTAGATTTTCACTAAAAAAGTGGTGTTTCGTACACCACTTTTCCACAGGTTTGCCACTGTTTTACAAAATGCAACACATCTAGCGCTTGCACATATTGCCCGCACGCTATTCGCCCGAAGTCGTGACGAAACGTACGCCAGGGCCATAGCTAATGGGCATACGTGTAATTTCCTGGTGATGAGTATACCCGCTCACTAGGCTTACCCCTGTCCCGTAATACACTTGCTGGATCATACTGACTAAATGTGTTTCGTACTTAATGAGCCCGATGGCCATAGAAGTTAGGACAAACGCCAAGACAATACGATGACGGAAAAATCGTTCCACACGCACGTGGAGACCTACCTGATGTTTGTTATTTTTTGTTTTCATGATTTTACTATACAACAATAGCAAAATATTACTATTCTGTCAACTTTATGTCTTTAAACAATACTTGTTTTCGATGCCGGGGTAGTAGCCTACCGCAACGTTAGAATATCTAATAGTTCTCTGATAGATTATGCCATTTTTAGACAGTACGCTAGATTGGCTGTTCTTTTAGGCCCAAAAAGTAACCTATTGCTGTAGAGACAACGTGCACAACCA
>JBGTMJ010000008.1:0-27280 GCA_041743655.1 Saccharimonadales bacterium (SeqCode)
GGTAATCCCAGTAAAGGCGTTAGTAGCTCGTTATACTTAAACAGTGACCAAGCTAGTGGAGTGATCATCACCAGGAATAGCAGACTCGCTAAAGTAACAGTCATTAAATGCCTTTTGAAGATTGCATCAATAGTCTTCCACTGCCAGATAATCCCTAGGCAGACAAACCAAATCATACCGGGTATATAGAAAAGTATTGCTACTATCACGAAGCATGCGACCAATGCCAGCCAGCTACCGGTAGTTTTAAGCCAGTAGCCTGCTGCAAATAGCACCAGTATGCCAAAATAGAATACGTCAGGAGTACCTAGCCGCGCAGTATGTAAGAACCAAGCCGATAGTCCGAACAATAGCGTGCCGACAACCGCAGTACGAGTACCATGCCATTTGTGCAGCAAGAGCGTAAAGACGACTAATACCACTAGGCTGACCAGTACGGCAGCCACACGTGTTATCAAATAGCTATCGGGATGTAGGTAAAATAAAGCTCTGACCAAGATAAGAAACGGGGCGTTAAGCGGGTTGTCTAGTACCCGCTCCAGGTTTAAGCTGGCATGGTATGTTTGAACTTCGGTATCACTATAACCTGCTGGAAGGGAGTTGAGCTGCCATATGAGTGCCGTTATCACTACAAGCGATAATAAGCCATACGCAATAATGTTCTGCCAATGTCTTAAGAAGTAATCACGTAATAACTGCCCGCTCATATTTAGTCGTATTATATCATCTAGTCGGTAAAGGGCTGGGTGTGTTTATTGTCTAAACTGCGAAAGCGTTGTTTTTCCTTATCAAAAAATAACTCAATGCTCCCTGTAGGACCATTACGGTGTTTCTTAATTAGAATGCTCGTAATGTTTTTCCGGTCAGTCTCTGGGTTATAGTAGTCTTCGCGATAGATGAAGGCCACGACGTCGGCATCCTGCTCAATTGAACCTGATTCACGCAAATCGGCTAATTGTGGTATCTGTGGGTTACGGCTCTCCACGGAACGGCTAAGCTGGGACAATGCAATCACCGGAACATCCAACTCACGGGCAATTCCCTTAAGACCACGTGATATCTCTGATATCTCTTGTACGCGGTTATCTGAGCTGCCAAACCTACTGCCCCCACTCATAAGTTGCAGATAATCAACTATCACTAGCCCTAGAGGATGCAAATGTGCTTCGCGGCGTGCCTTGGTGCGTAAATCACTAACTGTCACTCCAGGTGTATCATCAATATAAATTGGAGCTTCGCTTAAGGTACCCATGGCGCTGCCGATTTTCTCAAAATCCGTGTCAGTAAGGTTGCCGGTACGCAGTGCCCAAGCATCGACACCGGACTCCATTGACAACATGCGGTCAACCAACTGTTCTTTGCTCATTTCTAAGCTGAAAAGCAGAACCGTTTGTTGGGACAGAGTTGCGACGTTATGTGCCAGATTAAGCGCTAAAGCAGTCTTACCCATGGAGGGTCTGGCCGCTATAACAAGAAGATCAGAACGCTGTAATCCCGCGAGAATGTTATCCATGTCACGAAACCCTGTGGGCACACCACGAATCTTACCTTTATCCTTGTGCAGGCTATCCAAACGATCAAAGCTTTCTGCTAAGATTGTCTCGATACTGACAACGCTCTGCTTGACATTAGCTTGGCTTACTTTAAACAGCTGCGTTTCAGCCTCTTCTACCAATTCTTTTAATACTTTGGACTCATCGTAACCTAAGGCAACGATTTGCTGGCTGGCATGAATAAGGCGTCGTCTGAGTGCTTTCTGGGCAACTATTTCGGCGTATTGTTCAACGTGCGAGGCTGTGGGTACGAAATTGGTCAACTCAGTCAAATATGATGCGCCGCCCACCAAATCCAATGTACTGCTGTTTTTCATCTGGTCAGCAAGGGTTAGCACGTCAATCGGACTGCGGAGATCATATAACTGCGCCACTGCTTCATAAATACGTTGATGACGTGGGTCATAAAAGTCATTGGCCGAAATAGTATCGGCAATTTTAACCAAGGCATCGGAGTCAATAAGAATAGCTCCAAGCAGACTTGCCTCTGCCTCTAGGTTATGCGGCTGGTCCTTACCCTTGTTCCCCGGTTCCATAATGCCCTTCAAATTGTCAGTGTCTAACAATTATGAGTCTAGCAGCTCTGCCCCGCCAAAGATATTGCTTATGGTGTCAACGGAGCTATCTGGTAGTACTGGATGTGTGATCGCGCTGTTGATAGTATGTATGCTCTCTTTACCTGGCAGCGGCAGCGGAGATACACCTACGGCTTGCTGGCTGTTCTCTTTTATGACGCAGTCAATTTGCACTGCACTCCCTGTGACATCACCAATTACTCCAGTTAGTATTTTCTTGTTATGAGCTTCGCCAACGCGTTTTTGGTGAAAAGGATATCCAAATTCAAGAATTACCTTGCCGGGTAAAAACCTGGGGTGAGCTGTCTTGGCTACGCTATAGAGTGTATTGTGGTCTTTTTTAAGGGCGTTTAATATAAGTGCCCATGACTCTTCGTTGAGCACTAAGGTTGAGACAACAGATTCCACGTTGATGCTACCCGTGCCACTACCTGCAGTGCTGAGTGTGGCTGACACCTTGCGTTTAGGCGCTATCTGTATGGCCGTTTTGATTTGTATCCCTTCGGACATAGTCTTAGCATGTGTCTGTTTAGCAGGTTTGTCTTGTAGCAGGGAGTTGCTAAGCGTCGTATCTAAAAGCGCAATCTCAAGAGCTATCCGCGGGTCAGGTGATGCCGGGACTTGTACTAGTGCGGATAACAGCTTTATAGCGTCCTTAGGCGCTAGAGATATTTTGTTGGCAATAAGGTCATCACGCAGCACGGTGCTTATTTGCAGGGCAATTAGTGCCGGTTCGTAGCCTTGTTCATGCATCTGTTTAAGGCCCTTAGCTACTGCCAGACTTTCCTGCTCAATCATTGCTTTGACTATGTTCGCGATAAGCTCGGTAGGCGCTATGCCCAGCATTAATTGCACGTCTTCCAAATTCACTTCCTTATCGGAGTTGCGCAGCTGGTCAAGCAAACTAATGCTGTCACGGAAGCTGCCTTCCCCGTGTATGGCAATTAGCTCTAATGCCTCATCACTGATGGCAATCTTCTCTTCTTCGGCAATGTGCCTCAGGTGAGCAATAACTTTGGGTAATGAAACAGGTTTAAAGGAATAGCGCTGCGTTCTACTGATTATTGTCTCTGGTAGTTTATGCACCTCAGTTGTTGCCAAAATAAAAATAACATGCGCCGGCGGCTCCTCAAGCGTTTTAAGCAGGGCATTAAACGCTTCTTTGGTAAGCATGTGTACCTCATCAATGATGTACACTTTGTACTTCGCACTGCTTGGTACGATATGAACTTTGTCCCGCAGATCCCTGATCTCGTCAATACGCCGATTGCTGGCAGCATCAATTTCGATAATATCAAGGTGCTGTCTATCCTCATCGTAGGGCAATCCGTTAATTTCATGCGCAAGTATTCGCGCAATACTGGTCTTCCCTACACCACGCGGGCCAGTAAAGAGATATGCATGACTGACAGTGCCCTTAGTAAGAGCATGCTCAAGGGCTGTCGTAATGTGCTCCTGACCTACAATTTCTGACAGTTTCTTAGAACGGTACGTTCGATATAGTGCCTTCGCCATTTACTGTCAAGTATAGTCGTTTGCTGACCCTGCGTCACGCTAGACTTGTTGTACTTTATGCAAGTGGATGCGTAATCAAGGGTTACAGTGCAGCTTCCAGAGCAGCCCATTCGGCAGTTGAATCATCTTCTGGTACATTCACGCTGACTTGATCGCCTGGCTTTGCTTTAAAGTAGGTCACGCTGGCTAAGAGCACACGGTAGTTTTTGTCGCCTACCTCTACATAGTAGTGGCCATTTTCTAGTTTGAGAGCTCCGACAATCTGTTTACGCGGGATAGGGCCAATCTGTTTGTACAAGAATGTGCCATCATCAGCGATGGTTAGCTTAAGTATGTCACCTTGCACAAGCTTCGATTTGCTTGCGTAGTTAGCTGGAACAGGATAGATTTTACTATCGGAACCGACCATGTTCTGACCATCAAAAACACCTTCTATGATTTTGCCAATGTTTTCGTCTCTAGCTAGCGAAGCAACTTTTTCGTCGTCGCCAACAAGGCTGATTAAAAGTTCTACAGCAGCGCCAAGGTTAATTTCGGCCTCCTGGATCAGTGCTCGTAGCCTTTTAATTTGTTTGTCTGGTAGGTCTGCCATGTTTATTGTTCGTCTCTCTTAGCCACCTGAACTAAGTTTTCGTGTCTCCACACTTACCTAAAACTACCATGTTTAACAAGTCAAGTCAAAAAATAGTAATAAACTGTGGAAAAATGGACACAGCTTTTGCAGCAGGCTGCTTTCACTAAGGCGCTAGAGCATAGTTAAGGTCATAAAAACAGGCCCGCAAATAATACGGACCTGTCCAAACGTAAGCTCGCTAAGAGCTATACTAGTTCAACAGTTGCGCCGGCGTCCACAAGTGTTTTCTTGGCGTTCTCAGCGTCTTCTTTCTTGGCTTTTTCGAGGATAGGCTTTGGAGCGCCATCTACGAGAGCTTTAGCCTCACCCAGGCCAAGACCAGTAATGTCCTTCACAGCCTTAATGACAGCTACTTTTTGGGCACCAGCATCCTTGAGCACTACGTCGAATTCGCTCTTTTCTTCAACAGCAGCAGCGCCACCTTCTGCAGGGGCTGCAGCAACAGCTATGGCAGCTGCTGCAGGCTCAATGCCGTATTCATCTTTAAGGATAGTTTTAAGCTCATTTACTTCCAGAATAGTCAAACCAACGAGCTGTTCTGCAAATTTCTTTAGATCTGCCATTTTATTTCAATTCCTTTCAATTAATTAGCTTTCGCTTGCGCAGCGGATTTCACTTCGATTCCATCCAGAAGCGCGTGCAAGTTACCCGATAAACCGTTAACAATGTCGTTAACAGGTGAAGTAAGCGTGGCAACAACTTGGGCAATAAGCGCATCCTTGCTTGGTAATGCAGCTAATGCTTTTACTTCGTTCGCATCTATAAATTTGCCTTGTGCAGTAATAGCACCAACAAATTCTATGCTTGGGTTCTGCTTTGCAAAACTGTTGAGAACCTGGGCTGGAGCGACTTCATCTTCGCTGTTGAAAGCGTAGAGAAGCTGCCCGTTTAGGACACTGACGTCAATGTCCTTTAAGGTGTCACTGGCTTGCAACGCTTTAATAACCAAGCGGTTTTTGACAACTTGCACTTTGGTGCCATTATCACGGGCGTTACGACGAAGTTCTTGCATTGCCTTTACAGTTGTGCCCTCGTATTTGGCAACAACGGTCATCTTGGAAGATGAAAGCGTGTCAGAAACTTGCTTAACGACCTCATTCTTTTCTTGTTTGGTTAAAGCCATATATCTATTTCTTCCTCCATACTTTAAATCTAATTCGACCTTAGTAGATTTTTAAAGAACAAAAAAGTCTTTGGTTCTCGCAATACCAAAGACATGGATATAAAAACAATATTTGTTTTCACTTCCTCGGTAGCAAATTAATTCGCTGTACAGCGAAAGCTACTGTCTTCGGTAATGAGAATGAAGCAATTTTACACCATGCCGGCGTTGCTGTCAATCTTATGCAAGAGCGTTAAGAAATGTTTGGCACCCAGGTATTGATTCGCCAAGCCACGAGGTGCGCTTGGTCAGTTATAAGAATGAAGGCTTGTTTAAGCCCATTTCCTAAGTCGTAGATTTAACGTCGTTAACGGCAACTTTAACAAAGCCTAGCCGTTTAATACCAAGGACACTGCTTAATTGCTGTACTGCGTAGTTGATACTCATCACAATTACTTTACGCTACCTACGACCCATGCGTCAACCCCTTAGCCTTTTTGGTTCAGCCCAAGCCTTTGGTTACCATTCACAAACTTCATAGCTTCGCCAATGATTGGATGCACTTCGCTTATGCGTTCATGCATTTGCATAAGCAATTTTTGGTACTCCGGATGTTCATGTGGATGTGTCGCTATCTCGTGTATGCGGAATGCTTCGCGTGCATTGTAGGTAAGTTTTATGCGCTGGCGATGGCCGAACAATGTCGCATATTGGGCTTCGGCTGTATAGCCAGCTTCTTGTAACAAGCTGTGGAGACGTAAACTGAGATCAAAGCAGGTTTCAAATTTGTGAGTCAAACCTGCTTCATCTACGAGTTTTGGAGTGTCATAACCGTAGCGTGGTGTCAGCTCTTGCCACTCCAGAGTTTCTACCATGCGGCTGCGCTGTAAGTCACGAAATACCTCGTATGTACAGGTTAGATCCCAGCTGTAGTGTGCTTTCTCAAATGCCTGGCCAGGATAATGATGGCGGCTAAGACGCTCGCCAATATAGGCTTCAAACACTTTGCTTTTTTGCTCGTAAGGCCACGCCGCAACCTGGCGCTGTAATTCTTTAAGCGGCAGGTTGCTATGCTCGTATAGCATGTCGGCTATCAGATCTATTTCATTACGCGGCCATACCGCAACCAGTTGTACTGGAGGTACTGGCACAGTGTAGGTATCTGGTAAGTATTCCCTTGCCAGTGCTTCTACGGCAACGTATGCGTTGCTGCGATACTCAGTACTGGTAACGCCGTTGTAAGGTTTGCCAATATGCTCCAGGGACCAGGGTGCTATTTTACGAGCTTCTTTCAAGAGCATCTCGCCGGTGCTTTGTGCTTCAGGCAAGGCTTCACTTAGCAGGTCAGTAAGAATGCGCTCTATTGTTCCTCCAGTTGCATAGATACCAACTGTTGAGGTTGCAGCGACGGGTAGCACTGACTGTGCGGCATCACGCGCCCACACTTTCAGAGTGTCTTGCCATACAGTGTCCTGCTTCTCTTTTACTATAGACGCATTACTTTTTAAGTACTCGGTTAGGGTTTGTACCAACCCAGCATGGAGATCAAAAATCTGGTCCATGTAGCTACGGTACTGTTTCTTAATGGCTGGTTGTAGATTTTCTGGCGTGTGATACTTGTAACTGCCCTGGCTATCCTCGTTTTCAAAATCAACATAACGCGTTTGTTGTTGGGCATAGGCTGCCACCCGATTGCTTGCCAGCCTTTTAATTAGAAGGTCGCTCGCCTGTTCGACAGCCATATGTATGCCTGCAAGTTCCTGTGTCGGGCTATGGCCGTTATTGGCAGTTGCGTGTTGTACTAGCTGGTCTTTGTCTATACTACTGGCCAGCTCAGCCAGAATTATAGTACGCATATCCTTGCTACCACTGGTCAACTGGGCCATTGCCGAAGCAATTGTGAAGGGGCTTAATTCATGTGTGAATGCGTATGTTGTAGCTTGCGGATTAGTAATTATTTTAGCTAATAGGCGTTCGCTAGCATCAGTTGTCTCGTGTCTTGCTGTGGGGGTAGTAAGGTATGTATCCTCTACTACCATTCTAGCTGGTTTAACCCTAACAGCCTTAGCTGTAGCTTTCTTGGAAGGGAGTAGTGGCTGTACTTTCCGCCACATGATTTCGTGAATGATACCTATATCAACAAGCTTTCCGTTACGCGTACAATCAATGCAGGAGAAGTCCTTGGGGAAAAGCTTGCATATATCATCATACACTTCTACGGCTTTGCTAAGGTGTTCCAAGTCAGCCTCGTGTAGGTCGCGCTTATTATCGGTGTACTGACGCTTTGCTTTCTTATCTACTTGGTTCTGTGCTATATCAGCTGGCACTCGTAGCACGAGGCTGAGCGTTGGCCGGGGAATCTTGAGCATTTCGAATTCAAGATTGTCCAGCCAGATAAAATAGCCCCTACGCTCTTCGACGTGATGGAACTTTGTTCCTTGGTGCGCCATATTCGAACCTACATAACGATTGGCAATTACAATTTTGCCTTGCTCCAGTGCCTCCCTGATTTTAGGGGCAGCCTCGTAGCGGTCCAGCGCATAGAATAAAGAGCTTGTATAGGGGCCGACATCTTCAATACCTCCATAATTACCGTTGAGGTATTGTTTTACAAAGTAGCTTGATTGCTGCTCATATTGTGGGAAGTCAAAAGTAGCTACATCGTAGCCTTCATACGCCAACCTGTCAGCAAGCCTTTGGAATTGTGTCCCTTTGCCTGAACCGTCAGTACCTTCAATTGCTAAAAAAATGCCAGGGTTCGTGTTCATATGCCTCCACAAATAATTGGTATTACTCGCTATTCTTATTTAGTCACAAACTCGCTAACTATGCAACTCGCTTGCATGTAATCTGCATACTCTTACTGTCTTGAGGCACACTTTCTGATAATGCCAGTACTCTTAATCACTATAACTGCCGGTGTACTTTTGGTGCCATAGGTGGGCATTAGCTATGAGGCCGGATAATAATCTTTACTGTCTGTCTTACTGGCAAAACCTCCGCGTGTATGCATAATAAATGAGTATGAGTTTACGCATTTCGTATGATGTATTAAAGCAAGCAGAACAATACTCTATGGAACGTGCCCTCGCCTTTCTTAGCCTGAAAGGTATCCAAGCAAGTGGGTGGACTGACGGGTTTGCTGGGCGTGTGCGTACAAGCCAATTTTTAGCTACAGCGATTGATACAGGCCCGGAAACTAAACTTGTCACGTATCGGAATATTGCGTCCTTACACTTTTCGGAAAAAGATAACCAAACAGTACAAGATGCACTTTTTTATGGTAAGGACTTTAACCATACCCCGGATACTGGCATGCTTAGCCGTTCCTTCCCGGTTCTGTCAAAAATTATAGACTATAAGGCTGACATTTTTGCTTTCGGAGGGCTTGGACCGACATGGATAGCTACCTATGGAATCCTTAAGAGATACCAAGCACATAATATATCCAAGAAACAGCTGGCAATACTGACTAGAAAAGCCATAAAAGAGTTAGTTGACTACCGAAACATGCCTCTGGCAAAAAGAATATCCAACTAGACTATACGGGGCAGCTGATACGCTCTAGAGTTCACTGACGGCTATGCGGATAGATGGTCCCATGGTAGTAGTTACGTAGGCCGACTTAATGTAGGCACTTTTTACTGAACTTGGCTTGTTGCCCTTAATACTCGTAAATATAGCCCGGGCGTTATCTTCAAGCTTACTCTTACCAAAGCTTACCTTGCCAATACCAAGATGCACAATACCGGCATTGTCTACACGGTACTCTACGCGGCCAGCCTTAGCTTCGTTGACAGCCTTAGCGACATCAGTTGTAACAGTACCGCTCTTAGGATTCGGCATAAGGCCGCGGGGCCCAAGTACGCGGGCGTACTTACCCAGTTTAGGCATGTTGGCTGGCGTGGCAACAAGAACATCAAATTCAATAATGTTCTTTTCCAACTGCTTAAGGAGCTTCTCGACGCCGTTAATGTCAGCACCGTCAACTATTTCATCAGCGAACACAGCTACCCGCACCGTCTTTCCAGTGCCTGAAGGCAACACTACATTATCCCTGATGTTCTGGTCGGCGTGGCGAGGGTCAACGCCCAGATTAACATGTATTTCAACAGTCGCGTCAAATTTGGCAGGACTGGTCTTGGTTGCAAGCTCGAAGGCTTCAGCAAATGTGTAGACTTTATTCTTTTCTATCAGTTCTGTAGTTTTACGGAATTTTTTACCTCGACGCTCTAAACGCAAGCGTGTAGGCTTGGCTAGTTGTTTTGGCTTGTCTTCATTACTCTTTTCGGCAGCCTCAGCCTTACGCTCTTCTTTGGCTTGCTTTTCTTCAGATTCTTTTACTGATTTTGAGCTACGCTTGCCTGCTTTTGCGGTAGGTTTGTCACTGGCTTCGCTAGTCACTGCAGGAGCAGCTTCTTCGATAATAGGCGTTTCGACTACTTCTTCGGTTGGTTTCTTGGCTTCTTTCGCCATATACTTTCTCCTTTTGTGGTGCATGCGGCTTTTTTACTGCCTCCCACGCGATTACATTGGTGCTTTATGCTTCGACTTCAACACCCATTGAGCGTGCTGTACCGGCAACCATCTTTTTGACTGCTTCAACGTCCTGAGTATTCATATCACCTGCTTTTTCTTCGGCGATCTTCTGCAATTGGTCTTGAGCAAGTTTCTTGGAAATTTTTTCACTGTTAGGCCGGCCCGAGCCTTTCTTTATTCCAAGTGCTGCACGGATCCGGTCGTCAGTAGGCAAACCTACCACACGCCACTGCATCGTACGATCTTCAAAAATTGTGATATGTACGGTCACTGTCTGGCCCTGCATGTCTTTGGTCTGTGCATTGAACGGATTAATGAAATCCATCATGTTAACACCATGCTGACCAAGCGAGCTGCCTACTGGAGGCGCAGCAGTGGCACGTCCGGCAGGGATTTTCATTTTAAGGTTTGCTTTTACGACTTTCGCCATGGTTGTTCTCCTTTTCGAGCAAGCTTAAGGGTTAGAAGCACCTTACTTGCTCTCCTTCTCTAAATCTTAGAAGTGCGTAACTTCACTATTTTACAACAGATTACATCATTTGGGAATAGCATCTTAGCTTAAGCAAACAAGGCTCTGTTACTAAACCCGTTTAACTTGGAGGCTGTCCAATTCAACTGGTGTTTCGCGGCCAAACATGCTGACCAGTACTTTAAGCTTGCCTTTAGCCGGGTCGATTTCGTTGATAGCGCCATCAAACCCTTTGAAAGGACCATCGATAATACTTACAATGTCGCCCAGTTTGTAATCAATTTTGTGTTTCGGCTGTTCAAGACCCATGCGCTTCTGTATTTTTTCGATCTCATCAGTGCCAATAGGTGTCGGTTCTGAACCGGAACCTACAAAGCCAGTTACGCTGGGTGTATTACGTACAATGTACCATACGTCTTCAGACATTTTCATCTGAACAAGTACATAACCCTGGAAGATGCGTTTCTCCACCACCCGCCGTTTGCCGTTTTTGATTTCTATCATTTTTTCTTTTGGCACTAATACCTGGAAAATTTTGTCTTTCATATCCAAACTATCGGCACGTTGGCGAATAGATTCTGCTACTTTTTCTTCGTAGCCGCTATAGGTATGAATGGCGTACCACTGCTTGGTGGCGTCGTAGCGTTTGCTCATTAGTTTAATAGTACCTGTTTAAATAATTTATCTAATCCGTAATCAACAATCGCAACCGTTACCCCGAATATTACCGCAAATATAAGAACCGCAGAGGTAAGACGAACCGATTCACGAGGTTTAGGCCATGTAACCTGACGCAATTCGCGCCAACTGTTTCGCATAAATGGCGGTACTATTACTAGCCCGAGTATCCTCAGGGCTTTAATCTTCTCTAATCTCCTAAGTATTTTGCCAATAATACGGAACGGTGCGCCTATACGACGTTTTGTGACATGCAAACGTCTGGGCTGAGCGTTATCTTCTACTGCCTTTTCAGCTTTCTCACGAACCGTTTGTACCTTTTTGATAGGCATGCGTTTCGCTTCTTTCGCTTCTTTTGCCACGTTTTACTCCCTATACATAAAAAGCCTACTTATACAGTAGGCTCCAACAAGTCAAGCATAGCGCAAACCTCACTACCCGTCAATAGGCTGCTACTTGAAAGTATGATGATCTATGTACGATAGTTTAATGTATGAAGAATCGATCATCTATGACTTACCATCGCCGACGACATCAAACCGCCGGTAAGACAGGCACATTTCGATGACGCACCATGTATCGTGGGTATGTTAAATTACGATGCTCCAAAGCAAGATACAATAAAAGTCAGGAATTAAAAAACCTACCGGAGTATGTTCCGGTAGGTAATATTGCTAGCTCTATTACTTAAGTGCTGCTTTTAAAAATATTCACGAAAGCGCCAGTAGTTTGTACTGTTTTCTGCAGTATAAAATTGGCTACTTCATGTACAGCTTGAGAAATCGTAATTTCTTCTAGCTCTGTCCTCTGAACTTTTTCAATGCTCATACTGTAAACTCCTGATTGATTTACAAAGAGGATTATACTATTATATGTATAGATTGTCAAGTGCTTATGTTCGCTCGTGTGGCGTGGTAAGCCAGTGTGCGATATAGTTACGGTATGATAATCGCTGCGGGGCTTTTTTGGAGTGCAGTTGCACTTGAATTATTAGTATATCTTATTACCCGAAGATGGGAAAGTTTACGTACCGCGCTTGCTTATATAGCGCTTGCTACAGGCTTACTAGCTGCCGGTGCATTAGTGATTGTAAGGCTAGATACCTTTAGTATGCTGCTCCTGCTATTCAGTCTGTATCGCGGCGTAAATATGCTGCGTGTCACCAAGCAGCGCATGCATGAGCCATACCTTAATAGCGCTGCCAGGCGTAGCGGCATTATATTAATTGGTTTACAGGGCTTAGTATTTGTGGCGTGGGCAGCCTGGTTGGAATGGCACGTCGCTGGCCACACCGTTTGGGGAACTTTTGGCATAGTGCAAGCCATAGTTGCCGGGCTGCTTCTGCTCTCCACTATACGTACGATCAAACGCACGGCTTGGCCTACAGTACAAGGTACCTATAGTGACCATGATTTGCCCTCTGTCACTGTAGCCATCCCAGCACGCAATGAAACCGAAGACCTAAGGCAATGTCTTGTGAGTGTTATTGCCAGTGACTATCCAAAACTTGAAGTAATTGTCCTGGATGATTGTTCGCAGATAAGGCAAACGCCAGAAATTATACGTCAATTTGCGCAGGATGGCGTACGATTCATTCAGGGGAAAGAGCCTCAAACGAACTGGCTACCAAAAAACCAGGCGTATGCACGTTTGGCCGAGGAAGCCAGCGGTGCCTATATAGTTTTTTGTGGCGTTGACGTCCGTTTCTCGTCTGGGAGTATTCGTAGCCTTGTTGCCACAATGCTAGACCGTAAAAAACAAATGATTAGCATCCTACCCCTGCGACGTCGGAGTGTTCCGGATAAGCCATCATTAATACAGGCAATGCGTTATTGGTGGGAACTTGCATTGCCCCGCCGCATGCTAAACCGGCCACCCGTACTTAGCTCGTGCTGGATAGTGCACAGTACATCTCTGGAAGAGGCAGGTGGCTTTGCGTCGGTTAAACGTGCCATTGTCCCCGAGGCGCATTTTGCCAAGTGTTTTGTAAAGGCCGACACATATAGTTTTTTGCGGTCGAACGAACGACTTGGCATAGAGAGCGGTAAGCTTGATCGAGATCAGAAGGAAACAGCCGTTCGTATGCGTTACCCACAGCTCCATCGCCGGCCTGAACAAGTAGCCATCACCACGCTTCTTGAGCTGGCCCTCTTCGTACTGCCGTTTGTGTTAGCCATTAGCAGTTTCTGGATCTCAATTGGTAGTGTTGCGCAAGCTGCAGCTATAGTTGCATGTTTATTGCTGATAGCAGTGTACAAAATCGTAGTACTGAATACGCGGGTCAATGCAGGGTGGTTTGGTTTGGTTGCACCACCCTTTGCTATTTTGACCGATATAGTGTTGCTACATTACTCCATGTGGAAGTATGAATTCTCAAATGTCGAATGGAAAGGCCGCAATATCTGTATTCCGGTGATGCACGCAGAGGAGCGCTCGATACTCAGAAAGCAGTAAGCACACCCAATGATTTAGCCTAGATTAGGCACGTATATCGAAAACGTTGAGCCATGGTTAAGTTGACTCTCGACGTCAATATCAGCATGCAGCAGGTGGGCAAGCTTCATTGTTACGTATAACCCTAGGCCAGTGCCATTGGTTTTGCGCGTACGGTAATCCTCTGACCGGAAGAACTTGTCGAATACTTTTTCAAGGTCGCTTTTATTGATACCAATCCCTGTGTCAGTCACAGCAAATACAATCCCTTTGTCTTTGGTTTTGGCGCTTACGGTCACCGACCCTTTTTCGGAATACTTAATTGCATTAGTAATAAAATTCTGTAAAATTTCACGGACATATAACTCACAAGACAGCAGCTCAGGCAAATCATCGTCAATGTCAGTTTTGAATATCAGCCCCTTTGCTTTGACATCTTTTGCGTACATGTCAGCCAAACCCTTCAGTAGAACAACAGTATCTACGGGGTGTACATCAACTTCCAGTTTGCCACGCTCGGCTCTAGATAACGTTGCCAGGTCATTAACCATATTTGCCAAAAACATCACCTGGTCGTGTGCTGCTTTTAACGCACCTTTGATGCCACCCAGGTCACTGCCCTTTTCTACCAGGTATTGGGCATTGCTGACATTGGCCTCAGTAATTGCAATCGGAGTTCGGAGCTCATGGCTAATCACGCTGATAAACTCGTCACGCTCTTCTTCCAATGATTTCTCATGGGTAATATCGCGCATCAGTAGGACATAACCCTGGCTACCACGATTTCCGTAGCCCAAGTGTACAGGCGCGATGCTTAAGTAGAGATTTATGTGGCTTTCGTCAGAATACTTAAGCAGCAAGTCCCGCCGGGTACTCGGAATCTTAGTCATCTCAACCATTTGTTCAATGTCAACTGGCTGGTTATTCTTATCTTGTGGGCTTAGTATGTCACGCAACCGGCGGCCTGTAAGCGTACTGTTACTATCCAGGATATTCAGGGCAGCGCCATTCGAAATAACAATTTTCATTTCACTGTCAACAGCAAGTACTCCATCTGCCATGCTATTAATAAGACTTTTAAGCTGCTCATGCTCAATATTGATACGGCGGGTACGCCTCGCACGCGACAAAAGAGTATTAATCATGGCTCTATTATGCCACACCTCACTCTCTTGGCGCGAGTCTAGCTTGATAATCACCAACTTGCTTACGTAACTGTCTGGCATGAGGCAACTGTTGTTCCATCTCGTTCCAGAACTGCGGCCCATGCTGCATAACCTTGGTATGCACTAATTCGTGTAGCAAGACATAATCAATAAGGTGCCACGGCAGCTGCATTAAGAACAGGTTGAGAGTAATCTCCTTACTTGTATTACAACTGCCCCACCTGCTTTTGAGCTGTTTAATGCTTACATTTGTATACTCGTATCCTGTTTGGCTGGCGAGCAACTTGAGGCGTTGGGGCAATAACACTTTAGCTTCCCGACGTAAGGCTAGAATACTCGCCTTACGGGCAGCACTTTGTACGATTGGGTTGTCGTATCCATAGGACACAGGATAGCTTACACGAACTTCGTTTGCTGCAACGCGCGTGCTTACTTTCATCAGCCCTGAGTGCTGTTCAAAGTAGAGTCGGTGTGCTTTGCCAATGGCGTGTCCGGGCTGCAGCATAGCACTTGCAGCCGCCTTGTTGGACACAATCCATGAACGCTTTGATAAAGCAAATTGCTCACCTGCTTTATAAGGCAGCCAGTATGGTAGCGATACGCGTACTTCACCATTGTTACCAATACTAAGACGGAGGCTACGGTTGCCACGACGTTTATAGAGGATGACGTTACCAATCTCTGGAATGCTGACTTGCTTGGTCGCCATAAGGGGCTACCGTATGACAATATTGCGTCGGCCCATGTCCACACGTCCAGCGGCAAGATTGGGTATGAGGTTAACGAGTCCCGGTTTCACTACCTTGGCACCACTTTCGTTCGTTGTTACAAGATTCAGTTCACGGAGCCGCTTCATTAGTGCACCTAACTGTGTACCAAACGTATGCTTGCCACTAGTCACAATGTATTCTTCGTTAGTAGGGTTTTGCATATTAATAGCAATACGTTCAAAAGCAGCCCGATCAAGAGCTGGAGAGTACTTATCATCGGTCCGCCGACGGTCACGGCTGTTTGCACGCACGAATGCACTGTCAGTATCTATCTGTTGCCAGACGAGCACTGGCTGGGCATCTGCTTTGCGGGCTAAATCCCGCAACAGTCGGCGCTGGCTTAAGCGCATAGCATTAGTGTCATATACAACACTTAGACCGGCACTTAAGAACTCGCTAGTCATATAATCCAGAAGGTGTGTCACAACTTCGTTTTCTTCCCTGTCATGCCTTGGCTTCTCAAACAACTCAGCACGTATGCGGTCACCATGCAGATGCGCTGCTTGTAAATACTCGCAAAGTTGTCTGGCAAAATAAGTTTTTCCTGCTCCGGGAAAGCCATAAAGTAAAATTAATAGGGGCTTGTGCGGTATGACCTTCTGCATTGCATTTATAGGTATAACAGATTTACCAGCAATATTAAAGGTCTACAGATGACATTATCAGCGCAATATCGTATCATTATGTCATCCGTTTATAGGGGAGTAGCTCAGTTGGTAGAGCACCGGTCTCCAAAACCGGGTGTCGCAGGTTCAAGTCCTGTCTCCCCTGCCAAAGTAATTGGGTCTGCCACTTAGGTAGGCCCAATTACTTTGTAGTGCGTAGAAGAGGTCACTATTTTTGATCTGTTTTTAAATGTAAATGCATTTGCACCAAGGAACTAAGAAAGCTGAAATACTACATATGGCCAACATTGTCACACTTAAAAGTTTAGATGGAAAAATCGATAAAGCAGTTGATGATTTATCTGAGATTATTCAGTCATTCGCTCAACATGTTGATGAACGCTTTAATAAAGTCGAAAAAGAAATCTCAGTGGTACGGCTCGACATAACAGATCTCAAGGTGAGCCAGAAAAGCTTCTGAATACACTCGACCACTTTCTAAAACGACTTGATGATATCGAGACCGATAATATTGCACGTGATGCGCAAATTGCCAGGTTGGAGCGGTGGATTGAGCAACTTGCAGCCAAGACAGGCCTTAAATTAGAGTATTAGTTTGTAATAAAGCCATGGTAGCTAGAATTTATTGTCTTTCAACTCGCTTTCTTCTAGAAAGACTGGCCATAAAAAGTAACGGTTGTTGCCCCAACAAGCTTCAGCTTATATAATCAATAGTAGATGGGCATTAAAAGACATACCGACAGAATACAGTACTGTCGTTTGCTGTGCACATATTAGGGGAAACATATGTATATAAGCGACGTACTGGTTGAAAAATTATTAAAAAAAGGCGGAGTGAAGGACGCGCAAATTGAAGGTTTACGCGAACTAGTCACTAAAGATAAGAAGCCTTTGCAGGAACTGGCTCTTAAGAATAACCTTATCACTGAAAAAGAACTTACCAAGCTCTACGCCGAGGAGATCGAAGTACCCCTTGTAGAACTCCATGTCCAAGACATTAGAAAAGAGGTGCTCAAACTACTTCCTGAGCGTTTGGCACGCCAATACCATGCTATCGTATTTGACGTAGGTAAAGATGATGCCAAACTTGTCGCCATGGAGAACCCCGACGATGTTCAGGCTCGCACCTTCTTGCAGCATGAGCTGGGCAACAACATAAGGGTACACATTACGACTCCCAGCCTACTGCAGGCAGCAATTGACCAATATCGCGGCGAAAGTGCTGACAGCGGGCTAACCAAAGTTATTCCCAGTATGGATGAGGCCGACGAAGCCGACGAAGTTGATGAAAAAAGCTTAAGCGAGGATTCGCCCATTGCCCAAACCGTTAACCTGATCATTGAATACGGTATTAAACATGGCGCTAGCGACATCCATATTGAGCCCAGAGAAGATATTGTGGTAACACGCTACCGCATAGATGGCATGTTGCGTGAAGTTGATAAGCTGCCGCGGTCTGTACTTGGGGCGCTCATTTCACGTATTAAAATCCTGGCGAACCTTAAGATTGACGAACACCGTGCACCACAAGATGGCCGTTTTAAAGTACAGGTCAATAGCCTTATGTACGCTTTACGTGTATCTACGTTGCCGATTGTTGACGGTGAGAAGGCAGTGCTGCGTATATTAAACGAGTCCAGTAAAGCTGCTGACTTTGCCGGACTTGGCATTTGGGGTACTGCCCGCAAAGCACTTGAACATGCCATAGTCCAACCCCACGGCATGGTACTCGTAACCGGGCCTACTGGTTCTGGAAAATCTACCACGTTATTTAGTATCCTTAGCATGCTTAATACGCCTACAGTGAATATTTCAACCGTTGAAGACCCGGTTGAATATCGAATCCCAGGTGTCAATCAAATTCAGGTGAATGCTGTTGCCGGCATGACCTTCACAAACGGCCTGAGAGCCTTGCTCCGACAGGATCCTAACATCATTATGGTAGGTGAGATCCGTGACGGTGAGACCGCTCAACTAGGCGTACAGGCTGCGCTGACTGGTCACCTCGTGTTCTCTACGTTGCATACAAATAATGCCTCCACTACTCTGCCTCGCCTTCTTGATATGGGTATTGAGCCATTTCTTATCGCGTCAACTGTACGAGTTGTTTTAGGACAGCGGCTGGTGCGCCGTCTGTGCCAAGATTGTGGCGAACACTATACACCAGATAGCGTTCAGCTTGAGCAGCTACGCCACTCATTCCATATTGAAAGTAGTGAAGCAATGCACCAGATTAATGAGCTTGAAACAAAAGCGCTGGAAAGCGGAGTTGGTAAAAGCAATGCTGAAGACACCGGGCTTAAGTCACACGTTGACCTTAGCACTACCCCCTCGACTATACATCGTCTCTGGCGTGCGCATGATGGTGGTTGCAATACCTGTAATCACACAGGTTACAAAGGCAGGATTGGTATCTATGAAGTGCTACACAATTCTACAGCTATCCAGAAACTTATTGTTGGTAACGATACCAGCGAAGCGATGCAAAATACCGCCATTAAAGAGGGCATGGTTATTATGCAAATTGACGGCCTCATTAAAGCATTGTGTGGCGAGACAAGTATAGAAGAGATCCTAAGGGTAACAAGCAGCGAGGAATAGAATACTATGAAGTTTACCTACAAGGCTCAGACCAAGGATGGCAATGCCATTTCAGGCGACTACGAAGCACCTGACAAACAGGCAGTCATAACAATGCTCAACAAACGAGGCGCACGCCCGGTTGTAATCAAGGAAAGTGGTGCCAGCGGCACAAAAAAAGTAAAAGGTAAAAGCGGGCTATTTAAACCCAAAGTTAGACTCCGTGACCTTGTAGTATTCACGCGTCAACTCTCAACCTTGGTTTCTGCGGGTGTGCCTTTGCCCCGCTCTCTAAACACGCTGCAAGAACAGGCTGAAAATAAGTACTTAAAACAGGTTATAGGTGAGATCTCAAAAGATATTGAAGCCGGCACAGCACTCGGTGATGCCTTCGGGAAGCATCCGGACGTTTTTTCCGATGTTTACGTAAACATGGTACGCGCCGGAGAGGCAGGTGGTATCTTAGATGAAATTCTGAAACGGCTCGCTGTGCATGCCGAAAAAGATGCCACTATCCGTAAGAAGATTAAGGGTGCCATGACCTACCCCGTAGTGATTCTGTCTATTACGGTTCTAGCTTTTTTTGGGCTAATGATCTTTGTAATTCCTAAGATTGGCAAGATCTTGACTGACCTAGGGGGCCCTGATGCAAAGCTGCCGATTTACACAGAGTTACTTCTTAAGTTTAGTGAATTCTCTTTGGGTTCAGGCATCATCGGCTCAGTCCCCGGTCTAAACGCCATACCACTTATTGGCAAGATACCAAACTTATTCTTTATACTAGTTGTGCTAAGCATAGCGTTTACTTACCTGTTACGCTATATCCGTACGGAACGCGGCAAGTATAAATTTCATGGATTATTACTCCGCATACCTGTCCTAAAAGTGATCATTATCAAGGTTGCCATCTCGCGCTTCTCCCGAACCTTTGCTTCGTTGGCTTCTGCAGGGGTTGGAGTACTGGATGCCCTGGAAGTAACCGGCGGAGCTATTGGCAATAAAGTAATTGAGGCGGAGCTGGTTAAGGCAGCCGAGCAGGTACGGTACGGCAAACCCCTGTCAATCGCATTATCTGAAAGTAAGCATTTTCCGCCAATTGTCGTCCAGATGCTTGCTGTTGGTGAAGAAACAGGCCAGATTGACACAATCCTTATTAAAGTTGCAGACTCCTACGATGAGGAAGTGGATACAGTCATTGATAGTTTGAGCTCAATTATTGAGCCGCTGATGATTATAGTAATAGGTGGCATTGTTGGTCTTATCGCTGCGAGTGTTATGGGCCCAATAGCTTCCTTGAGCCAAAATATTGGTACTAATTAACACCTGGACATCCTTGGTTACTGTAAGACACTTTTCTTGCTTGACTACATCGTGCTTATGGTTATAATTCTTGATAGATAGTAATGCCATAGTAATAATGGTGTTAAGATCAAATGATTAAATTTAAAAAACAAGGGGGAATGAGTCCAAATGTACTCATTGAAAAAGCAGAGAGGGTTCACTATCGTGGAGCTCTTGATAGTCATTGTTGTCATAGGCATCTTGGCTACATTGGTCATTGTGACCTTCACTGGTATCCAGCAGAGGGCACGGGATACAGCGCGAAAAACAGACATCAACGCAGTTAATGGGCACCTTGCGAAGTTCTATACAGACAATGGTCACTTCCCATTACGTGCTAACGTCAACACTGCTGCGTGGCGTACAGCAAATATGCAGGGCCTTGATCCAGAATCACTTAAGGATCCCAAGGGTGCAGCCCAAACGCTTGCCGCTGCGACATCCGCAACTGAGTATGGTTATGCTCCCACAACTAGTGCAGACGGTGACTGTAGTGCAGACGAAACTACCTGTGCAAAATACACTCTTACCGCAACACTTGAAGGTGGTGGTACCTTCCAAAAACAAAGCAATAACTAGTTCTACTAAGGTCAGACTAGAACAGAGCGGGTCAAACCGCTCTGTTTATATATAGCCAGCCAGCGCAAAGACCGATCCAGGCTGGCTATCAACTGTATTTCTCCTCCCTCCTCTGCTACTTTCTCATCATGCAAGGAAACACTTTAGATAAATAAAAGGTACTCCTGGCTTATGAAAACTATGTTATGATAATTGAGAAATACAGCTTATGTTTTAACAGCAACAAAAATGGCGCTATGAGCAGTAAACAACTACACTTTTTTAAAGACAAACCCCTGTTCGGCCTTGATATTGGGCATGGTTCCATCAAAGTCATGCAACTCATGGTCCACATGAGAAAAACCAGTATGGTCGGATATGGCACAGCCGAGTTCGATATCCAGGCACTTGACGATGGGGTAATTGTAGACCACAAAGTTATTGCAACCGCTGTACGCGATCTTTTTCAACACCGCATGCAGGGAACTATTACTGCTAGGAGAGTTGCTATGGCATTGCCTGGTTATCGAACTTTTTCAAGGTCGATACAGTTGCCACGCCTAAGTAGTGATGAGCTTCAAGGGGCAGTTGAATTAGAAATCGAGCAATACATTCCCGTTCCTTTGGATGAGCTTTACCTGGACTACACAATAACAAGCCAGACTGCCAAAAACTGCGAGCTTTTCGCTGTTGCGGTGCCAAAAAAGATCGTTGACTCCTATCTCCTACTGGCACAAATGCTTGGCCTTGAGACTGTGCTTATCGAGCCGACTATTTCTGCTTGCGCACGTTTCTTTTCAAAGGATAAGCACAGTGGTATTCCCAGCATTATTGTTGACTTCGGTTCATTGACCGCTGATATGAGTATCTTTAGCGATACCAAGGCTAACCTGGCAAATGGAACGGTACCAACTGGCGGCCTGATTTTTACTAAGGCTATCCGTGAGCAGTTGAAAGTTACTGAAGAAAAAGCACAGCTTATCAAAACCAAGCATGGGCTTGGTGTCAGTATTTACCAGAAAGAGGTTACTGAGGCTCTTGAGCCAGAGCTGCAGAAAATAGTGACAGAAATCCGCCGGATGCTTCGCTATTATGAGGAGCGATACAGTTCAAAGAACCACATTGGGCAGATTGTTATGCTCGGTGGAGGTGCTAACATGCCGGGGCTTGGTGACTACTTGACCAACGCGCTTAAGGTGCCTGTACGGACCTACAACAATCCTTGGGGGCTTTTTGAACACAACAACATGCAAGAGCCACCTCAAGCTGACCGACTGATGTATGCCACTGTTGCAGGGCTAAGCCTCACGAACTCTAAAGAGGCCTTGGCGTGATGATCAACCTTTTACCATCTGCATTAAAACAGGAATACCAGTACGCGCGTCGCAATACTACGCTCGTTCATTGGCTTATAGCCCTTGGCTTCGGCTTTATTGGTCTGATTGCTATCAGCACTATTGGTGTGTTTTATCTGCAGCAGACTGCCAATTCGTATGAAGCTCAGGCTACAGCTGGAGATGAAAGCCTCAAAAAAAGCGACCAGGTCGCAGTTGAAAAACAAGTGTTGGACATCAGCAATAGTTTGAAACTTGCTGTCCAAGTCCTTTCCCAAGAAGTACTGTTCTCGAAAATGCTTAAACAACTGGCCGTCATCACGCCAAGCAATGCAACGCTTAGCAACCTGAACATCAGCCAGTTGCAAGGAGGTGTCGATATCACAGCTAAAACTACTGATTACAATGCGGCAACGCAACTACAGGTTAATTTGACTGATCCTGCTAACCAGATTTTTGCTAAAGCTGATATCGTCAGCATTGTCTGTACATCAACACCTGCGTCGGGCCAAGCACCGGTACGATACCCTTGCACCGTCGTAATCCGTGCCCTGTTTGCGAACAATAACCCGTTTCTCTTCATTAACAGCGAAGGAAGTAACTAGTATATGACCGCACGAAAACTGTACTTCTTGCTGCTGGGTGCTGCAATCTTATCTATCGCTGCACTATTTGCTGCTGCATATGGGGCTAATTTTGTGCTGGAGAGCCAGTCGAAACGTCTAACTAAGGCGCACCTGAACAGTCTGGTTCTGGAGGAAAAACAACGCCAGCTTACCAAAGCTCGTGCTGATATTAAGAAATACCAATCACTTGCAGCTATTGCGAAGAATATTGTGCCGCAGGATAAAGATCAGGCGCAAACGGTGCGTGAGATAGTAAGTATTGCCCAGGCTAATGATATAAAGCTCGGCAATGTTACATTCCCTTCGTCGTCACTCGGCAATGCAGGTGCTGCAGGCGGCAAACAGAAGTTCTCGCAGCTTACCGCCGTTCAAGACATTGCTGGTGTCTATATACTCGATATTACTGTCCAATCAGATAGCACAGCTCCAGCTCCTTACGCAAACCTCATAGATTTCCTGGACGCATTGGAACACAATCGGCGGACTGCCTTAGTGAATGGGGTAACATTACAACCTTCTGTCAATGACCCCGGTAAACTGTCTTTTACTCTTAATTTACAAGAATATATCAAACCATGAAGAATATACAGCTATCGCAATCACTTAAGCCACTTTCCAGCAAATTCGCACATATATTCAAGCCGTATATGGGCATTATCTTCTTCTTACTGCTGGCCTCTATATATGGCTTCGTGATTTTCAGAATTAATACTCTTAGCAGTGCTACAGCTGACAGTAGCGAAGTCAGCAGCAAAGTAAAGGCTGCACCAACGCCCCGCATTGACGCCCATGCGATCAAGCAACTGCAGAGTCTGAAGGACAACAGCGTCAACGTTCAGACTTTATTCGAGCAGAAGCGGACCAACCCATTTGAAGAGTAACTGGAGATTTAACAAGTAATTCTTAGGTCTGGTTCTCTCCGTCAAATAGTTCCGAAACTGAGCGTTCTTCAAAAATAGCCGAAATTGCCTCAGCAATAAGCTCCACAACTGATACAATAACAATTTTTGGCTTGCTTAGCCTGACTGTCAGGGGTAGAGTATCTGTAATCGCTACGTAATCAATGCTTGATGCCCTAAGACGTGTTGCCGCGGGCGGCGAAAATATGCCATGTGTGGCAATGGCCGAAACTTTTGTCGCGCCGTGCATTTTGAGTTGGCTAGCTGCCGCACAAATGGTACCGGCACCATCAATCATGTCATCTATGATTACGCACTGCTTACCCCTAACGCTGCCAATCAGGTGCAATGCATCAGCAGCATTACTGCTAGCTTGCCGGCGCTTATGGATTATCGCTATGTCTACGCCTAGACGGTTGCCGTAGCGCTCTGATAGCTTTACACGTCCTGCATCGGGTGAAACGATAACCTAATCCCTGTCGAGAATAGTACGCAAATGATTTACTATTACAGGCATGGCAATAAGATGATCAAAAGGGCCGCCAAAGAACCCTTGCGTTTGCCCACTATGCAAATCAACGCTTACGATACGGTCAGCCCCGGCTACTTTCAACAGATCAACAACCAGCTTTGCCGATATCGGTTCACGACCCGCGGACTTGCGATCCTGGCGCGCGTAACCCAGGAATGGACAGACTGCCGTTATATGTCTGGCACTTGCGCGTTTTGCAGCATCTATTAAGATGGCCTGTTCCATAACAGCATCATTTACAGGTGAACTGTGAGTTTGTATAACAAAAAGGTCGGCTCCGCGGACCGACTCATCTAATCTGCATTTTACTTCCTCGTTAGCAAAGCGTGAAAGCTGCGTATTTGTTATCTTCATATGTAAGTTCTGCAACATCTTCGGCCAGTTTTGTGTGATGGCTACCCGTAATTATCATCAAACGCTTTGTAAATGGTATGGTTGCCATATCTTCCCCTGCTTTATGCATTAAGTGTAGGCAATCGATATAAAAAAATGAATAGATTCTGGATAGCCCTGCCCTTCACCTAGAGTTATTCAGCAGCTAAGCAACGGCAGTTTCCGGTTGCGTTTTACAAAGCTGCCAGTTACCATAAGAATAACGAAAGTAGGTGCAGTGCTTCCATTGATACAGCATGACGGTGTACGCGAAAAGTGCGCAGTATTTGGCGTTTACGGTGTTGGGAGCGGTGCAGCAAGGACTACATTATACGGGCTCTGGGCGTTACAACATCGTGGCCAGGAAAGTTCAGGGATTGTTAGTTCTGATGGCCACAGCTTATACCGACATTGTGGTAAAGGTTTAGTCGCGCACGTTTATCATGAGGAAGACCTTGAGCAATTACCTGGCGATATTGCAATCGGGCATAACCGATACTCCACTTTCGGAAGTGCCAATGATGCCCACAGTCAACCGGTCATCAAACGTGACACAAAGTTTGCATTTGCGCATAACGGTAACTTACCACAAACGGACAAGGTAGAAGCATTTTTAAGCAAGCGAGGCATCTCTTGCGTAAAACTTAACGATTCCGAGATGATGGGTGAAGCCATCAACTGTTTTGTGAGTGACGGCATGTCCTTGCCCGATGCCGTTAAACAAGCTTACCCCCTTTTTGAAGGGGCTTTTTCATGCGTTGCGATGGGCGATGATTGTCTGCTCGCGTTTCGTGATGCGTACGGCATTCGTCCCCTTTCTATCGGAACACTTGATAGTGGATACGTTGTAGCGTCAGAAACGTGCGCGCTGGACACTGTTGGTGCAACATTCATGAGAGAGGTGCAACCCGGCGAGCTCGTAGTTATCGATAGGCAGGGCTTATCATCACATCAAGTCGTAGCCGGTACACTGAAATTAGACATCTTCGAATTTGTTTATTTTGCGCGGCCCGATAGTATGCTTGGAGGCAAGAGCGTCTACGGCGTACGCTTCGCTTTCGGTAAAGAGCTAGCCCGCGAAAACACAGTTACGGCAGACATAGTAGTTCCTGTTCCCGATTCGGCTATCCCAGCCGCACTCGGTTACTCACGCACAAGCGGCATACCATTAGAGATGGCGTTGACCAAGAACCGCTACATTCATCGCACATTTATCCGTCCATCGTCCAGGCTGCGACAGCAGGATCTTAAAATGAAACTTAACCCTATACCCTCCCTTCTTAAAGATCAACGGGTTGTTTTAGTTGACGATTCAATCGTACGCGGTACGACCATGCAAAAGATTGTCAAGATGTTATATGAGGCGGGTGCTAAAGAAGTACACATACTGATTAGCTCGCCACCTGTGCGCTTTCCCGATTTCTATGGTATTGACTTGTCTGACCAGAGAGATCTGATAGCAGCCAGAATGAGCGAAACCGCAATATGTAAAGAATTAGGCGCAGATTCATTGAACTATTTATCATATGATGGCATGATCAAGGCAACCGGATTGCCTGCGAGAAATTTCTCAACCTCATGTTTTAACGGCGAATATCCAATTCCGATTGGAGCTCGCACACGAGGTATTCTTCAGTTTGCTCCTCAAAGGCCAGGAAGCCTACGCCACCTGTACTCGCTTTTAGCTTAAACAATGTGGTACGGGTTGTTATAGTAAGGTAATCCATATGATAATAACTAGTGACGCAATAAAGTTAGACGGCAGCATTATATCGCAATACACATGCGACGGTAGCGGATTGAGTCCCTCCCTTACTTTTTCTGAGGTACCCGTCGCGGCAAAAAGCCTGGTAGTAATTATGGAAGACCCTGACTCGCCTGAGGGACTTTTTACCCATTGGCTTATCTACGATATGTCGCCCGCCACTCTACAGATTGTCGAGGGTAAAGAACCCTTAACAGGGAAACAAGGTATAAATGACTTTGCTGCCAAAGGTTACGGAGGTCCGTGCCCCCATACTGGTACGCATCACTACTATTTCAGGCTATTCGCTCTAGGAATTATGCTTGGACTACCCGAGGGCATATCCAGTAAAGAGCTCAAGCAAGCTATGTATGACAATATTATAGAGTCTGCAGAGCTAGTAGGCACATACAAAAAACAAAATAGTATGTAGCTAGAAAGTATGTACGCTACAAATATTCCGCAAACGGCAACTTGTTGGTTAAGCAATATTTACCGCGCTGCCACAAATACACTTTGCAACCAACGAACATAAGTGCATACTGGCTCATACATATGAGTGAACTTATGTTGGCGACAGCACAAGCAACTATTCGAGACTCTGCGAAACGGCTTGGTTACGATGAAAAGACGATAGAGGCATTACTCGAAGCCGAGGCTGAACACATATTCGAAATTGAAGTTAACGGTGAAACTTACCCCGCTTACAGGGTTCAACACAGCAGCAAACTCGGGCCATACAAGGGAGGAATACGATTTCATCCCAATGTAAACATCCATGAAATCCGCGCACTGGCTACACTTATGAGCCTTAAGACTGCAGCCGTAAACTTACCTCTTGGTGGTAGTAAAGGGGGCATTGCCGTAGACCCGCAAGCCTTGACTAAACAGGAAATAGAAGCCTTGTCCCGGCGATACGCCAGGCATCTTTCGCCACATCTTGGTTCAGATAAGGACATCCCTGCTCCGGACGTCAACACTAATTCAGAAATAATAGACTGGATGGTCGATGAGTTTGAGAGAACAGCAGGAAAGAAGGATACGGGCAGCTTCACCGGCAAGTCACTGGCAAACGGTGGATCAGAAGGCCGCGAAGCTGCAACTGGGTGGGGTGGCGTAATTGCGCTACTGGAACTCCTCAGGGCACGTGATCTGGATAACAAGCAGCTTACAGTTGCCTTGCAAGGTTTTGGTAATGTCGGTTACTTTTTTGCAAAAGTGCTTTGCGAGCAGT
>JBGTMJ010000009.1:0-16490 GCA_041743655.1 Saccharimonadales bacterium (SeqCode)
CGCTGTCGAGTAAGTTTTTTATTCTTTTCAGGGTATCGCTTAAGATCGAAAGCTTTGCGTTAGCTCGGGCTTCTTTCTCAAGTTTAGGCAGTCGTTTTTCAATGGTTTGTAGGTCGGCCAGGACAAGTTCGGTAGTAATAACTTCTATATCATGGGCCGGGTCACGACTGGAGTCGCTACGAATAACGTCGCTATCCTCGAAGGCTCGAATGACCTGTAGAATGGCATTGCAGCTTCTAATATGTGCCAAGAACTGATTTCCTAAACCTTCACCTTTTGAGGCACCAGCCACCAACCCGGCAATGTCAACAAATGTAACGGTGGCTGGGATAACTTTTTTAGTGGCGTACATTTCGGCCAAAACAGCCAAACGCTCATCTGGTACCGGTACGATACCGGTATTTGGTTCAATAGTTGCGAAAGGGTAGTTAGCTGCCAATATACTGCTATCTGTAAGTGCATTAAAAAGCGTCGATTTCCCGACGTTCGGCAATCCAACAATCCCAATGCTTAGCATCTAACCCAACCTCTCTATCAGAATTATGTTGTGTTGTGTCTCTTGTATCGCTATGCTCAACATCTAACCCAACCTTTTTTACAGTTAATGATGTTGCATACGCTGGAATCTTTCCGCATATTCTTACTTTCTCCTTCGTTGCTATTACTTTATCAACTATTTTACGTACCGTAAAAAGCTTTTCATCGTAGCCCAGATTCTCTAAGTACTTCTTAAAAGGCTCTACAGACGATTCTAGGTCTATCTCTCGCAGTTGGGCTAACTTATTCGCCTCTGGCTTGTTGATTAGGTCTAGCACCTCTTTACGACGCCTCGCAACACTATTCATCTGATCGGTGTACACGTCTTCAGACATTGTGCCCATACCCCAAGCTTTCACATAACGACGCTCTTCTTGATCAAGTGCTTTTTTCTGCATGAGCAGTTCATCTTTTTTAGGGCTTTGTCCTGCAAGTAGCTTCTTTTCTTCTGCATAACGATCGAGCTGTTTCTGCAACAGGGTAGGGTCTGTCATTAATTCGCAAAGTTTGGACCAACCTACTGCATCTAGAACCTGTACATTTACACCTGCTTCAAAACATGTGCGTGGCTTAGGGAATTTAAGCAGACGATCAGTACAACGGTAGTAGAAATGACCATCTTGACCCTCACCAGTACGAGATGTGCCACAAGCACACTGTATCAAGCCACCGAACAGGTAAGGATTCTTCTTGAAGCGTTGACTTAGTTTGCCGTTGCTCTTAATTTGAGATTGAACCTTTTGATATAGTTCATCGCTTATAATACGTGGTGCTTCTACCTCAAGCCATTCTTCACGTGGTCTGGTTATACGACTACCTTTCATTGAATGGCGATTCTGGTATTTCTTTTGGGTTTTAGCCATTGGATATTTGGTAATAACACTCTCAGATTTGTAGTAAAAGTGCTTGCCAATATATGTTTCGTTCTTCAACATACGGTGTATTGGACCATTAGACCATGTGTCACGCTTTTGTTTCTTAGGTGGTATACCCAGATCGTACAAACGCCGTATCACTTCCTTAATAGAGACGCATTCTATACCAATCCATTCGAAGATCATTCTGACTACTTTGGCTTCTTCTTCGTTGATAACGAATTTACCGTTGATCTTTTCATGACCTTTGCCTTTAATTGGTATGTAATCGTATCCATAGGCTGCTTGATAACCGAGTAATTTTCCAGAACGTACTTTGTTGAGTTTACCGATACGAAAACGTTCAGAAATCTTCATACGCTCATATTCGTGAAACATTCCCATTACACCGCCCATTAGCTTTTCTTCTGGTGATACACCGTTAATGTCGTGTAAGCTATGAAACTCAATGCCTAATTGTCTTAGTTCATCTATCACTATTTCCTGATGGAAGAATATACGGGCAAGGCGGCCCTTGTCGTAGACATATAAAATATCAAACTTCTTTTCAAGTGCGTCAGCCCTCATAAGATCAAGTGAGGGACGTTCTAGTATCGCACCTGACCAACCTTCGTCAACATATATACAGCTTTCCAGAAGGGTATTACCGTCAGATTCAATTTTTGGCTTAATCTCTGAAAGTTGGTTTTGTACAGTTTGTTCATCTTTTTGAAGTTCGGTACTCACCCTTGCGTAAAGTGCTGCACGTAACATTATTTCGTTTCCTTTGATTTTTTAGTAGTACGTTTGGAGACGAAGCGGTCTAGTGCTTTCTGACTGATGCGGTAACCCTTACCAAGTTTTAGGGCTTCTAATTCGCCATTCTTTATATAAGTAAGCACACTTTGCCAGTGTAATTTCAGCAAATCTGCTACTTCTTGTACGGTGTAATATGTTTTATCTACCATGATGTTTACCATTATAAGCTTTTATAAACAAATATCAATGGTTACTCCTTAGTTAATTTTTCTATATATAGTAAGTAACGGTCAAATAAATAGTTGAAAGCATCGTCAACAGCCTGAGTATCACCGTCATCGACGTACTCGTACTCAATTTCAGGTGGTGATACAGGCTTTCGGGGCATGACTAAGCTTTCGGTTGCTCCTGAGTAGCTGACCCACCATGCTCACCACTATATTGTTCTGGTTCGAGGAGCTGAGGGAAAATCAGTTTGTTACGCTTATCATTCGGGTCTTTTTCTTGTGTGATCAGACCTGCCGCTTCAAGCATAGGTAAGATTTGACGGCGTAGAATATCGTCGTTTGGTAAGCGTTGCTCTAGTTCGTAGTGACGTTTGATTATCTCCTTACGACTAACACCTTCATCATTGACTGTTTGATGACCTGAGTTCTTTGCCATGTAGATCGGTAGTATGAATTTCTTATAGAATTCATACGTGTAGGGGGGAATATTCAGCTCTTGGCTCTTATTAATCTTCTGCCAGACCTCAAAGCCCTGATCTACGTCAGTTGGTTGGGCTACTATGTTACCTTTGTCATCACGACGAAACCAAACATTTAGTAACGCAATACATTTGATTATTGAAAGCAGGTGACTGACATCACGCTGGTGGCGTGGTTTAGTTGATTGAACATGGCTGAGAAAGCGACGCTCAATTTCATTAGGGTTGGGAACTATAACGTCATCGACGTGCTCAAGTTTAATTGCAAGAACACGGTCTTTTAGCTGTTGACGTTCAGGATTCGATTCAATATTCGCTAAGAATTCAACCTTATTGGCACTACGATGCGTCGCCATATGGATGCCTTCTTTTACTTTTTCAATATTTGTCTCAGGGCTGAGTAAGATTGCACGAGTTGCTTCTTGTTCATCTAGACGCATACCTGCTGAACAAAATATTGTTGCAGGGAAGCCACGAATAATTATATTCTTCGCACGGTTCGAACCCTTTTGATTCTTATCTGTTATTTTGTAGGAAATTTCTTTTTTATCGTGCGACATTACAGGACGTAGATTCTCCTGAAGCTTAGGGTTTGGTTGCTCCAAGAAGATTAAAATCTTACGTTCAAGATCAACGATGTGTACGTTACGTTCTTTATCAAAGCTTGCGTTGTCGTGGAAGAATGCCGTTGGAGACGCACCACCAAATTGACGTACATCTGCATCAGGGAAGTACTGTGCCACTTGCGTTGGAATGTATGTCTTACCAGTTGAGGATGGTGCGTTAAAGCTTACATTGAGCTGGCAGTCTTCTGTATATGCTGAGAGCATACATAAGAAGCTAACGAGCTTGTTCTCGTTGTCGTGCTTTATGGTGAGGTCGAGGATTGATGCGAGGTCGGTTGTGGTTATTTCTTCAAACGAGCTAACGTCTATCGGTTTTGGACCAGAGCGTAGCACCCCATTCTTAAATAAATGATCAGGGTCGGCGTAAGGTAACTTAAGATAATCTGTAATGTCACCATGTTCACCAACTTCATCAGGTAGAGTAATTTGCAGTACAGATGTTGAGGGAAGTGCTTTAGACAGTTTTTCAATTAGCTCATCTGCACCTTGTTTCCCTGCATCATCGTTGTCGTAACAAACGTATAAATGACGAACAAAGCTGAGCTGCTCGATCCACTCATTTTTGAAGGTACGAGCACCTGCCGTTGATGATATGGCTGGTATACCGAAAGCACGAAGTACAAGACAATCAAATTCACCTTCACAGATGATAAGTTGATCGGGCATATCTTTAAGTACTTCTACGTTGAATAATGCTGCTTCACCACCCGTGCCCATATACTTTGGACCATCAGAGGGTAGGAAAGGGTCTTGACGTAGCTTCATGAAAAGCACGTTGCCTGTAGCATCACGAACGGGTATTGTTATCCAGCTACTTCCATAAAAAACTCCATAACCTAACTGAAAATCGTCAATATCTTCATCTAATAAGAGACGCTCATTCTTCAACCATTCACGAATGTTGAGGGGTAGTTGCTTGTGGTAGTTCAGGGCAAGTTTTGTCTTACTCGTAACAGGATTGTTGTTTTGACGAGGCAGGTCGGATGTATTTAGACCTAAGCTTTCACGTAAGCCCTTCATACCACCTTTTTCACCACACTTGTGACAGAAGTATTGACCTGTATCTGCGTTAATATACAGGTGAGCTTCATTACCACGACTATCAGCATCACAGTCATTGAAGATACAGTGAGTGACAAGTTCTTGACCACGTTCACGGTAGTCGATGTTTTTAGAATCTAAAAGTTCTTTGGGGTTATTATTTGGATTTTCGTGCATTACGTTCCTCTGTTTCATATGTCTTATACACGTTTTTCATTGCGGCCATGAGCTTGTCTGTAGCAGTTCCTTTTTTCTGCCCGTAGTAATCCGTAACAGCTTTCTCAATACTGCTAGTTATTACGAAATGGTAGATTAGATGACGAGTTCCTTCTTTCGGGTGCATACAAATTAGCTTGTAGCCTGAATTCATCAACCACATAGCCAAATCTGCTTCTTCGGTATCGAAGCTGCTGATGCCCTCATTCTTATTTCTTATTACTGTCCCCATTGTTTGTCCTTTCTTAAGACGCACTGAACAAGCCGTTAGGGCGTATAGCTCTACCGTTCTGTTCGTTAATATTTAGTTTGTGACCACCAAGTTTTAGATAACTTAATGTTACCTTCTAATTTTATAACACCATAAAAAATCCCGCTGTCAATGCCGAGCTAAAACGAAAAATCAATGATTAAAATCGAGCTACCACGAATTTCAGTTATGCTTTAGCTAATCTGATCAGCTCGATCTGCTCGTCGCTAAGTTCAACAGTCGATCTCACAATTACAGCTTTCGGAAATGCGGTCACAAAAGGAGATAATGGTTTGCCAGCACCAAAATGTGAAGTCCTGATTTGGTCTTTAATATTAAATTTCGCAGGGACTTTAATTTTAAGCTCCTTGAGTTCTGACTTGATAGTGTCAAAATCAATCTGTTCATTTGGGTGATTAGATAAGCAATGAGCAATTATGCTAAGTATTGGTCCGTCTCTCATTGAGCTGAAATGGTACTTCGTCTCACCAACAGTTACTACAGGTATTGAGAAGCCTTCTATAGATAGTTTGGCGTTCATCTTGTCCAGTTCATACTGAAAAGCTTTGATGTTGTTGTCAGCTTCAGATAGAAGCTTCTGTATTATTGGCGGAATTACTGGCTTTGATATACCCGCTTTAATACAGAGAGTTGTTACGTCTGCATTATGTTGTTGACCGTAGTCTGACCCTGAATTTGCATATTCAAAAGCTATCGTTTTGTACTCTCCAATATTTTCATGAAATAATTCGATATTTGGCATTACCCGCCAGCAAATATCGCCACGAACATTCTGAAGTTCTGGTTGGCGGTCGTAGATTTGTATGAGTTCTTCTCTCAGTAAGACGTAACTATGATTAAGAGCTGAAAAGTCGGGTAGTTCTTTCAGTGTATCCAAGAGGTAGAACATATGAATCTCACGTTCGTTGAGAACTCTTGCTAAGGCGTAATCATTGGCAGTTTCAGTATTTTCACTCATTTGGTAACTATTATAAGTGATTTGTAACAACTTACAGAATAGCCAATCTGAGATAATAGAAAGAGGGGACTAATACAAAAAAGAGGAGTCTAATATGATTAAAAAGACAATCAGCAATCGTCATAAAATAACCTACTTGACATTAGTCAACATTGCCGACGATATTCAACACAATAATAGCGTGGCTGAGGTTTGTAGGAAAAACCGAATCAGCCGCCAAACATTCTATTATTACTTAAATAATGAACCCGAATTCACGCAGTTAATAATTAAAGCCTACGAGTACCAAAGCAAAATTCCGACACCATTTTTTACGACTCGTTGATCTGACACTTTAGCGAAAACTTGCACCCTTTCACTGGGTTTTTAATAGATTTCTGTCAGATAACCATGCTCGTATATTTCGTCAATCGCATTAGTCCTGTTACGATCAAAATATGAAACCACCGAAAAGAAAAAAACCGCCAGTTGATACTGACGAAATAATTACGGTTATATTACCCATAATTAACAGTTAAAAAATGGCGTTAGGCGTAAATAGCTCCAAAAAAATTCTTAGGGTATCACTCATTGATTTTCAAAAATTAATAATGAACGAGATACTCTGTTAATATACATGCTTTGTGGCGCATTTACAGCATCGTGGAGCGGTTTCTGACCCAAAGATGAGTATATGTTCGTCTTTGATTTTTGTACTCTGTTTTCAGGGTGCTTTTGTGATATAGTAAGTATCAATTATGACAACAGTTTCAGGCTAACAAAAAGTGTGCCCATAACATATTATTTTCCTAGACCCATTATTGCAACGGATTAGTGGAAAATAATACCAGTCACTACTAAGGCATTTGCAGTCACAAGTGGTATATACACCATCATTAGTGGTTTAGTTTTATGCTTAATGGCGTAGATTGCCATAGTTGATGATGCAAACAGCATAAGTGACCAAGTAATAATTGATAATCCTTCGCCCTTACCAAGCACCCACACGTTGTATGCCTGTATAAATACGGCCAGTGGGATAAGTGGACCGCTAAATACAATTAGATGGTCGATAAAGCTTATTTGCGTATCACCACTGCGTTTTCTCAAGCTGAGGTGATGGTCTGCTACAGTACATTTATCGATTTGTTTTTTGTTATTTGTTTTGACTTTGCCATTTATTGATACTCTGGATTTTCGCTTTTTGCATTGGTAACGTGTTGCCATCCCTCAGTAGTATTGCCGACATCAGGTATCCCGCCATTATCTTTGAGCATACGCGCAGTATGCATAAGGTTCCATGCCATGAAAGTGGTGTTTCGGTTGGTGAAGTCATTATTAAAACCTACTGGTGGGTTAATTTTCTTGCCATCCCACTCGGTATCTCCGTAGCTTGCTCCTGGGCCTGCTTCGCCAATCCAACCACAATCTGCTTGCGGTGGAACCATATAACCAATGTGCTGCAGTGCATATAGAATATCCATAGCACAGTGCTTTATGCCATCTTCATTGCCAGTAATTACACAGCCACCTGTTTTGCCATAGTAGAGGTACTGGCCTTTGTCGTTTCTATCACCGCTATAGGCATACATACGCTCAATAAGAAGTGTCGCTACACTAGACTTAACACCCAGCCAAATCGGCGTACCAATTACCAAAATATCTGCTTCTAGTATTTTCTGCTGGATTTTAGGCCAATCATCTTTTTGACCTTCGTCTTTGCCATCTTTAATCATTCCAAACGCTATTTCATTGTCCAGGGCGTAGACATGCTCTACTTGGACGCCTTGTGCCTCCATTATTCTTGCTGACTTATTCATCAGTAGTTGGGTATGAGATTTGGTCTTATCTTTTTTGATGGAGCAGTTAATAAATAACGCTTTCAAATCATTGTATGTAGTTTTTGGATCATTCATTGTTTTTTATTATACCGCTTTTGGTCTTTATCCTCAGTTTTGATATTATAGTTTAGTAGTTGCTAAAGTATTTAATAACTATATCAATTGTACACCCATTTATATGAACAGAAAATACATAACATTGATTGTACTTATTATTTTAGCCATCGTTGGCTGGTTCCTTTTTAGTTTTCTAAATAATGGCGTGCAAAATAACGACTTGGAGCCAATCTCTAGGTCTGAAACTACAATAGACACCCAAGGTAGTACTGATACTCAATCGGCTATATTAACAATCGGCAATCCGAATGCAAAAGTAACAATTATTGAGTACGCAGACTATAAGTGTCCCGAATGCGGAAAGTATCATCAAAGTGCCGGTCAACAGATTCGAAAAGACTACATCGATACCGGACGTGCAAAGATTGTTTTTCGACCATATCCTGTTTATGCAGAAGATGGTGCTAAGGCTCTAGCTGGCTCGTACTGCGCTCAAAATCAAGGCAAGTTTGTTGAATACCATGACGCTCTATTTGAATATATGTGGGTTAATCATTTTAGACAAAAGGATTACCAGAAAGCAATCGACCCTGTGTTAACCGAACCAGTTATGAGAGATATACTAAAAACACTCGGGATGAACTTTGATACATATACCGCATGCTTGAACAGCGAAGCGACCAAGAAGGCCTATGAAGACGATATATACCTCGCAGCCCCTGACGAGATTCAGGGTACTCCAAGCTTTATTATTGGCGGCCAGAAGATTGTTGGGCCGCAGCCGTACAACGTGTTTAAAACATTATTGGATATACAACTACGATGAAATTACCACTAAAGCTCAAGTTTAAAATTGTGTTGCGTGCCGTTGTCACAGTTCTGAGAAGGCCAAAGTATATTATTTTGTCGATTATCTCTACGCTTGCTATGGCCGGAATTATAATATGGTCGCTGAACTTGGAACTACTCGGCTATATACTGTTCCAAGCACCACTTGATCTGTTCGGTAAAATTGATTTTATTGCCTACGGTTATCAGAGTCTTTTTACCACCTACGATAATTTACTTTCGCTCGGCATCATAGTATTTACGGTATTCTTCGGTATTAACATAGCAATGTTGGTGTACGTTATTAAACGTCAAGGCATGAAGGCAGTCCCAAAAAAGAGTGGCGGCGGTGCCTTTATATTTGCAATATTAGGTGGTGGTTGCGTAGCCTGCGGTACTTCATTAGTTGCCCCTCTGTTAGCGTCATTCGGCGCTGTGTCTGCACCATTCTTAAGAGATCTGGGGGCTATCTTCAACTGGCTAGGCAGCCTTCTAATTATCTACTCAATTTATAAATTAAGTTTGCTTATATCTGTACCACCAGTAACCAACACGGTGCACAGTGGCAATAAAAGTAACAGTGAATAGAAGGAGCCTGTATGGTCAAGAAGATTAGTATCGGAGTAATCGTGATAGCCGTTTTAGTTGTAGGCTGGCAATTATTACCCAGTACGAATAAGCAAACTGCGAGTACCCAGCAGAATGAATCCAGTTCAACGACCACTCAAGCTGCAATTCAAGACGATGACCTGGTCATTGGAGACAAAGTCGCACCAGCTACAATAACTGAATATGGAGATTTTAAATGTCCGTCATGTGGACAGTTCCATCAAGAGGCAGGAAAACAATTAAGGGATGGTTACATTAAAGAAAATAAGCTAAAGATTGTATTTCGTCCGATAGCAGTCATTGGCCCAGACTCAGAACGCTCGGCTATCGGAGCTTACTGTGCCAAGAGCCATGGTAAGTTTACGGAATATCACGACGCTATATATAACTATATGTGGGATAACTACTATGAAGCCCGGAACTTCTCGGCGGAATACAAGGATATACTTACGAGCAAACTACTATCGACTATTGCACAGGAACTTGGCCTTGATACTGCGACTTTTGAAAGTTGTTTGAATGAATTATCGCAAGCTCAAAAGGTTGCAAACAATCAAAAGACGGCGCAAGAAATTGGTGTAAGGGGCACACCGACGTTTAGTATCAATAGCCAATTAGTGGTTGGCCCGCAACCATACAATGTATTTAAATCATTGGTTGATATACAGCTGAAGCAATAGGCTAGTTGACATATGTTTAAGTGATTGCTAAAATACTTATATGCAAATATTCAAGAAAAAGAATAACGTTACACTTTCCCAGTCTGAAGAGCATCTTATACGTGCGATGCAGTTATTGGGAGACAAAACGAGGTTTAAGATATTCAAACTACTGATGTCGAACGATGAATTATGCGTCACTGAAATAGCCGAAGAACTCGGCATAACCGTATCCGCCGTGTCGCAGCATTTCCGTAATTTTGAAATGGTGGGACTAGTAGATAAGGAACGTATGGGTCAGAAGATTTGCTATATGTTGAAAAATAATGACGACCTTGTAAGTGAGCTCATCAAAGTCGCAAATAAACGCAAATCATAAAAGAACAATTCTAAGGAGGGTTACATGGCAAAGATAACAATTTACAGTACAGCGACTTGCGCATACTGCAAGATGCTCAAAAGCTATTTGCAGAGCAAAGATATTGCCTACAATGAAAAACACGCCGACCAGGATCAAAAACTCGCTGAAGAACTTTACGAAAAGAGCGGTCAGCTAGGTGTGCCTTTTACTATTATAGAAAAAGAAGACGGTACTGAGGAAAAGGTACTGGGTTTTGACCGGCAGAAGATCAACGCAATACTAGGAATTGCCTAAATTCATGAAGGCTATCTGGAAAGGAAAAACCATTGCTGAAAGTGACCAGACAATACTCATTGAAGGCAACTACTATTTTCCACCAGATTCAGTTGCATTTGAGTATCTAAAGAAAAACAAACGACACTCGCTTTGCTACTGGAAGGGGCTTGCCAGCTACTATGACGGGATAGATGGTGACTACAAGGAAAAGAGCATAGCTTGGTTCTACCCAAAGGCTACTTGGGCATCAAGAAAAATCATGGGTATAGACTTTTCAAACTATGTCGCCTTTTGGGGTAACGTCAAGCTAACACAATAAATAAAAGGAGAATTATGCAAGCTATTTGGAACAACAAAGTCATCGCGGAAGCAAAAAAAGACGAATTGATTTACATTGAAGGCAACTGGTACTTCCCACCTGATGCAGTAAAGAAAGACTACTTCAAGCCAAACAGTGAACACACTACTTGCTTCTGGAAGGGAGAAGCCAGCTACTACAACATTGATGTAGACGAAAATGTGAATGAAGGTGGAGCTTGGTATTACCCAGCACCTATGAGTGGATCAGTGGAGCGTGTTAAAAAGGATTTCACTAACTACGTAGCGTTTTGGCGTGGTGTGGAAGTAAAGGAGTAAATAATGGCTAAGCAATACGATCTTATTGTTTTAGGAACGGGGGGCGCTGGTTATCAGGTTGCGATGCGATGCAAGAAAGCTGGCTGGCATGTTGCCGTCGTTAATGATGGCCTGTTTGGCGGCACATGCTCAGTGCGCGGATGTATTCCTAAGAAAGTACTGGCTGGCACAGCCGAAATTGCCGATATTAACCGACGGTTAGGCGAGATAGGTATCATCACTGACCAACCTGCCATGAGTTGGTCAGAACTTATCAAGTTTAAACGAACGTTTACTGATCTAGTACCGCCAAGCACTGAAAAGGCTCTGAAAGACGCTGGAATAGACGTGTATACTGGCAGTCCAAAATTTACAGGTAATCTTAGTATTACCGTTGGGGATCATGTACTTAATGGAGAAAAAGTACATATTGCGGTAGGTGCCAAGCCAGCGAAACTATCGCTAGACGGTGCTGAGCATCTAATAACGAGTGATGACTTTTTAGAGCTTGACGCACTTCCTGAACGGATCGTATTTGTAGGCGGTGGTTATGTGTCTTTTGAGTTTGCCCATGTTGCGGCTCGTTTTGGAGCACAGGTGACGATTCTACACGTTGACGATAAGCCACTTGCAATGTTTGACCCCGACATTATCAAGAGCCTACTTGAAGCTACAAAAGATGTTGGTATTAATGTGGTCTTGAATGCTGGTGCCCAGAAAATCGAGAAACAAAACGACCTGTTCGTTGTGTCGACTACAGACGGACAGGTATTTGAAGCCGATATGGTGATTAATGGTGCGGGACGACCTCCAGCTATTGATGAGCTAAACCTAGAAGCTGCTGGTATAGATTACGATCCACGAAGGGGCGTATTGGTAAATGAGCATCTGCGTAGCACGTCTAACGAGAATGTTTACGCTGCAGGTGATGCAGCGGCCTCTGGCCCACCACTCTCACCAGTAGCCGGTGTGCAAGGAGGAATTGTGGCCGACAATCTGCTCGGCACAGAACACAAACAACCAGATTACCGCTCAACACCCAGCGTTATTTTTACGACTCCTACTGCCGCTAAGGTTGGACTGCTGGAGGGTGAAGCGGTTGAAAAAGGTCTTCAGTTTGATGTGGTGAATACTGACCTCAGTGGTTGGTTTGACAGCAAACGACTGGGTGTCAAGCATGCCATGAGTAAAATCATTGTCGAAAGAGACAGTAAAAAAATACTGGGAGCTCACCTGATAGGCAATCACGCTGAAGATCTCATCAACATCTATAGTCTGGCAATAGAGTTTGGCCTAACCACTGAACAGCTTAGGACCCCAATCATGGCGTTCCCTACTGCAAGCGACGATATGAGGTCAATGTTTTGATGCAGGCAGATAACAGCAGCCCAACACTAATTTTCATCTATAACGCCAAGGCAGGGTTTATGCACGGTATGATGGATCTAGTACATAAAACGGCTAGTCCCAAGACCTACCCCTGCAAATTATGCATGGTTACCTTTAGTGGCGCGACTATGAATAAGTTATGGAAGCAATATGTTGCGGGCTTAGGCATACCCGCAATATTTATGCACCGTGATGAATTTACGAAAGCATATCCAAATCAGCATGTAACTTTTCCGGTTGTCTTACTCGTGAGGAATGGCTCAATCAGTACACTTATCAGTAGTGATGAGTTCAAGACCATAACTGACTTATCTGAACTCATGAACGTGCTTACCTTGAAATTAAATAAAACACAGCTTAAAAAATGATACAGCTATGACGTACCTGCTTTTGACGATATTTAGTTTTAACTTGGCTATTTTTGTTAACAGCATGAGCGTATATCTTCAGAGGCATAATCATAGTTATGATAGGTTTGAAAACAGCTTATTAGTGCACAGCCTGATTATTACCCCTTTTTGGGTTTTGTTTGTGCTATTAGTAGGTGGGCTTGATCAGGCTTATAAGATAGATATGCCCAATTTTTCGGTTATTGGTTACGCCCTTGTTCTTGCAGCAGTGGGTCTGTTCGCATTATCGATCAAAGAGATTGGTTCTGGAGCATTGGTCAACGCCAACTTATTTCGCAAGAATAAAACGAAACCTACACTGTCGGGAGTTTATAGGTACTTGAAAAATCCAATCTATGATAGTTATCTCTTGTTATTCATTGGGGTTGGCTTCGCTCTATCAAACGCCATATTTTTCATAATCGCTGCTACTAGTTTCTTTGGTCTTAATATTATTGAAAGTAGAGTCGAAAGGATAAGATAAGTATATGGACGAGAAAAAAATATACCAATGCCTTGAGTGCGGCCTTCACTATGAAGACGAAACTATCGCAAAACAGTGCGAAGCATTCTGTAAAGAGAACAATGCTTGCAGCCTGGAAATTACTCGACATTCAATCGAGACTAGTCAAAGGCAAGGAACAGTGACCTAACCTGTTCTATAATGCTGTTTCAAATGAATGAGGGTCGTTTTCATAAAAGACTAAAAGAGATTCTTTCTGCTAATCGTGGTCCAAATAATAGCCCCGACGAGCAGTTTCATGATGTTATGCATAATGAAGTACTTGGGCGATCGAAAAAGGGTTGGGACGAAAATGCTGCAGCACAGGTTATAAGAGAATTTGAGTGGGCTACAGGAACTCAGCCCAAAAGTAATGAGCTTCCTGAAGGTGAGATAAAAGCCATATTTAAGAAGTTCTTGGAAGACCGTGACTGTACGTTCACTGCAATACCTGAAGACAAAAGAAAAACACCCGATAATTACATAGAGGGCAACAAACTAAAGTATATCTGCGAAATCAAATCACCTGAGTTGAAGCTAGATCTAGAAACCCAACTCTATAAATTTAAGACTACTCATAGAAAAATATTGGGCTTCATTCACACTGCGGTTAAGCAATTCGAATCTTTGGACTCAAAGCATCATCTACCAAGGGTATTAGTATTCACTTCGATTACACCACAACTAAATTGGAAATCATTTACAGATGCAATACAGGGTGGCGTTATAGATCAGAAAGGTAGTCGCTCACCTGATTTTTCTAAAACACCTGTGTATACGAGTACTCTGCCCTTATTATCAGACGTGGATTTATTCACTTGGTTTCAAGTAAGCGGAGCGGGTGATAAATTTTATCAAGTAAGCTATTTCATCAATGAAAAATCAACACAGAGTAAAGCATGTTTGGAGTTGGTTAATAATCTGTCACGTATTAAGGTTTCTAGCATGAATATGGATAACATATTCTCACTAATCAGTGCGTAAATACTTTAGTCAGTTAGAATAACAATATGGAAAATACTCTTGGAGTTAAGTCATTCATAACGTGGCATCCGCCCACTAAAGATGTTGTCGTCGGTAATATCAAATTGTCTAATGGCAACGGAGTAAAGATAACCACAAAAACCACTAATTCGAGTGGTTACTCGCAGCGGTCTACTGTGAGTCTTGAGTACGCAACTTTGGCTCAGGGTGAGCTAGATATGTGGGTGCTATTTCACGCTTTTATTCTGGGTGACCCGTGGGTTCTCCCGTCGTATATGGGAACCATTCATGGAGTTGTTGAGTGGCTAGACAAGCCCTTTGGCTCGGAGAAGGATTATGACGATTTCTTGAATACTGCATATCGAACAGAGGGCATCACTCAGAAAATGAGCTATCAAGAGCTGTACAAAAGGTTCGTTGGAATTAGCGAACAACAAAGCGGCATGGCAAATAATTGGCTTCTTGATTTGAAGCCTGGCGACGGCTGGTCGCATGGTGAGATGGCTGACTACTCGTATTGGAGAATGGTTATTGATTTCTCGATAGTCGAAGCAATAATGGGGCGGCAACCGTTTTGTGAAGAAGCTCATGAATGCTCAAAGTGTCATAAGACTAACATCCAACACAATCCAGAAGATGCAAAGGTATGGGCTAACAATAGGTTGTTGGAGATAATTGGTGACTCCGAGAAAACAGACCAGTATATGAAAGTTATTTGGACTGTACGACAGAATATACGACATAAAACCGCACACGAGAGTGATTATCCGCATCAAAGACCTTCAAGCCCGCTTCAGCATGGTGACAATGAGTTCGATATTGATACGGTCGTAAATAATTTCAAGACCGATAGCCATGCACTGACCGCACTAGAGAATAATATGCATGAGGTTACACGAATATTATTACTGGACGATATTCTGCAAACGAAAGTCTTCCCTGACATACGCCCATATATGATTCGATCAGGCGGGATGAGCTATGAGGAGTTCATGAAGTTAGTGGAGCAAAAATAGTAAATGCCACGTATAAAAGGTTTTGATGAGATTGAGGCTGAGCTTTCACACCATCCTGGGAAAATGGCTCACGATGAGTGGCAGAACTTAGCCAGAATCTTCTATGATATTTATCAAAAAAACAGAACAGAACTCATCAGGCTCTTAGAGGAGCCGTCAAAAAAGGATGAGCTATCCACTGAGCTATTTCAAAATGTAAGACCACCTACTGTAAGAGAAGCGTATACTAACGAGCTTCTGCGAAGTTTGTTTAATTATTTGTCGAGCCTAAGTTCTCTAGTAGATGCGAGTATGCGGCTTACTAGCAAATATAATAGCGAACAAATGGCTGGGTATAACGCCCAAAGGGAAATAATCACCAACTCGGATATAAATGATTTTTTCGGGAAGCTACGCAACTACATCCAACACTATGGGATTCCACCGCTAGATTGGACCATACAGCTGAACAATAACAAGCTAAATACATGTACATACTTTTTATCCAATGGTAAGTTGCTGGCTTGGAAGGGATGGAGTTCGAAAGCAAAGACGTATATTGGAGATCAAGATGTAGATTTACTCAAATCAATTCAGTTACATGGAGAGATGATAGATAAAGCTCTTCTTGCACTACTAACTCTTTTCCCAAACATTCACTCAGCAGATACTGAGTCATATAACAAGCTAATGCATCGTAGGAATGACATCTTATCGGGGAAAATCAAGCTCTAAGGATTGTAAAAATATAGTGGTGAGTGTGGTGGGTCTGTAATTTACCACTTACCGCCAGCAGTCTCTTGTAGTTCTTTAATCTGTTGAGGCGTATAGCCTCGTGTTCTTTTATCTAGTGGAGGCATCGAGAAGGTTATATCAAATGGTATTGTTGCGTCTTGTGAATACCAATTGATAAACTCATCCCGTTTGAATTCCTTTGGTGTATAAATTAATTTTAAACTTCATATACAGGCAGCCCAATATTTGTGTGGATTTAACTAACTCCAAAATTTTTACGGGACTCATATCTTATAGATTATA